>JALWJU010000106.1 GCA_026997055.1 Paracoccaceae bacterium
GGAAGCGCGGCGAATCGCTGGCCCCAGCTGAAGCCCCTGACCGGGGGGCCGAGGTCCTTTTTCCAGGCGGCCATGCCGGTGATCAGCCCGGCATAGATCAGCGCCGAGACCGCCCCGGGCACGAAGCCCGCCAGCAGCAGCTTGCCCACGCTCTGCTCGACGATGATCGCGTAGATCACCAGGATCGCGCTGGGCGGAATCAGGCTCGCCAGCGTGCCGCCCGCGGCCACCACGCCGGCGGCGAAGCGCTTGTCGTAGCCCAGCGCCAGCATCTCTGGGATGGCGATGCGCGAAAACACCGCCGAGGTGGCGACCGAGGCGCCGGAGACGGCGGCAAAGCCCGCCGTGGCAAAGACGGTCGCCACCGCCATGCCCCCGGGCAGCCAGCCCACCCAGCGCTTGGCCACCTCGAACAGCGTGCGCGTGAGCCCCGCGTAATAGGCGAGATAGCCGATCAGGATGAAGGTCGGGATCAGTGATATCGCGTAGGTCGTGGCCTTGGAATGGGGGATCTGGCCGGTGAGCTTCATCGCCGTCACCAGCCCGCGCTCGAAGCCCTGCTTCTGCATGAAGAACAGCGCCAGTCCGAGAAAGCCGATGAAGGCGGTGGCGAATGCCACCCGCACCCCGATCAGGATCAGCACGACCAGCGCGCCCGACAGCCAGAGGCTGAGGGTGAAGATATCGACGCCGGCCAGCAGCGCCTTCATGTCGATCAGCTCATTCATCCCGGATCGCTCCCACGCTCAGCGCCTCGCGCTCGGCCTGCTCGGCGGCGCTTTCGACCAGGGGCACGGCGACGGGGCGCTCGGCCCCGCGTGCGAGCGCCCGCCCATAGGCCCAGATCTGCAGCGCGAGGCGCAGCCACAGCAGCACCATGGAAAAGGTCACCAGAAGCTTCGCCGGCCAGAGCGGCAGGGCGATGTCGATGGAAGAGTCGCGCGACCACAGCGGTGCGTTCATGTCGAAGGAGCGGGCGAAATGGTACCAGGTGCCGTAGATCAGCGCCGTGGTGATCAGCAGCATGAAGATCACCGAGAGCAGCTCGGCCAGCCACAGCCAGCGCCCCCGGAGGGCGCCCAGCAGGATGTCCATGCGGATATGTCCGCCTTCGCGCTGGGTGTAGCTGAGGCCGAGAAAGGCGAAGATCGCCATGAATTGCTCGGTCCAGTCCACATAGCCCGGCACCGGGGCATTGAGGAACTTGCGGCTGAGCACATGCACCACGGCCAGAAACACCAGTGCGAATATGGTGAGGCCGCCGAGCAGGGTCAGGGCGCTCTCCAGGCGGAAAAACGCGCGATCCAGACGCGACAGGACAGTGTCGTCACCAAGGACGGAAGAGGTGAGGGCCATGACATTCGGGCCTGCCCCCGCCGCCGGTCGGGCGGGGACAGGCGCTTCCTTCAGCGCATCGAGGCAAGCGTGGACTGCACCAGGTCATAAAGCTCCTGGGCGGGGATGCCCTGGGCGCTCATGTCGGCAATCCACTTGTCGCGGATCGGATCGGCGGCGATTTCGCGGAACTTGGCAAGCTCCTCCTCGGCGATGGAGACCCGGGCGACGTTCTTTTCGTCGAGGATCGTGTCCCACTTGGCCAGAAGCTCCTTGTAATTGGCCACGTAGTGATCCAGCGCCTCGGCCACCGAGCTGTCGAGCGCTTCGCGCTCGGCGTCGCTGAGCGCCTCGTAGGCGTCGGTATTGACCACGACCGGGCAGTTCACCGTGCCGGGGTTGAGGTTCTCGGTCCACCAGGTGGCGAGGTCGATGGTGCGAAAGGCCAGATGCGCATGCGGCGCGAAGGCCACCGTATCCACCACGCCGCTTTCCATCGCGTTATAGGCCTCGGTGGCGGTCACCGAAGTGGGCACGGCGCCGATCGCGGCAAAGGCCTGGCCGATGCCGCCGGTGGCGCGCACGCGCATGCCTTCCATCTCGGCCAGGGTGTCGCGGGGCTCGCCGGTGCCGACCAGGTTATACTGGGGCATGGGCGAGGGCATCAGGAGGCGCGCATTCCAGCGGGCGAGGTCGGCGACCACCGCCGGATGCTGATAGACCGCCTGGCTGACGGCGACTTCCTCCTCCAGCGTGTTGACGCCCAGGAACGGCAGTTCCAGCACGGTGATGGTCGGGTTCTTGTCGCGGTGATAGCCGGCGCAGAACTGGGCCATCTCGAAGGCGCCGATGGAAATGCCGTCGAGATTTTCCTTGTTCTTGGAAAGCCCGCCATAGGAGATGTTGAGGGTGAATTCGCCGCCGGTCTTCTCGGCGACCAGCTCGGCGAGCTTTTCCACATGCTCGGTAAAGGCGCGCCGCTTGCCCCAGAGCGAGACGTTCCACTCGGTGGCCATGGCCTCGGCCGCGAAAGCGGTGGTGATGGCGGCCACCGCCAGGGTCGAAAGGGTTTTCTTCATGTGCTTGGTCCTCCCAGATTCTCTGTCCGGGGAGGGTAGCAGAGGCGTGGGGCAGGTCCAGTCATTTTTGCCGTTTCGCCCTCTCTTCCCGGGGGTGGTGCGGGCGCTCCGCGGAGGGGCGCGAAGCGAAGTGACTTGCCAGCGGACGGGAAATTGGTAGGCAGGGGCATGGAGATTCTCGGCGAGATCTATCGGGCGGCGGAAGCCCGCCTGCACGGGGACGATCCCGACTGGAGCGGATTCATGGCCGCGTTTCGTGACATTTTCGCGGCCGAAGCGGCGCTCTACACGATCGGATACGGCCCCGGCGAGCGCGATATCGAGGCCTTTTTCCTGATCGCCTCATCGGCGCCGGAAGTGAGCGACGCCTATGTGCAGAAGAAGATCTACCGCCACCTCAGGGTGCCCGAAAACACCCTTGCCCCGCTGGAGCCGGCCCTGCGCAGCGATTATCTGAGCGATGCCGAGTTCGAGCGATCCGGCCCGCTGGCCGATTTCATGATCCCGGCGGGCATGTATCATCTGATCGCGGTGCCGGCGCTGCTGGCCGATGGCAGCGTGACCACGCTCACCGCCTGGCGCGACAGGGGGGCGGAGAATTTCTCGGCCCTGGAAAAGCAGCGCCTGGCGCTGTTCATGCGCCACCTGGTGGCGCTGGTGGGCAAGGAGGCGCTGGCGCTGGAGAAGCCGGAGCAGAAGGTCGCTGCCTTCGGCCGCAAATGGGGGCTGACCCCGACGGAGACCGAGCTGCTGGCTGCATTGCTGCAGGGGCTGAGCCTGCGCGAGGCGGCCGAACAGAGCGGACGCTCCTATGGCACCGTACGCTGGCACATGCAGAACATCCTGGGAAAATGCCAGGTGAACAGCCAGAAGGATCTGATGCGCGAGTTCTACACCCTGATCCGGCGCTGAGCCCCGCGACCGCTCCTGCACCGGCTCCCGGCTTCTTCTGTCCGCAGATATACCCGCAGATATACCGGGACCCCGCCCCCCGGCCAGGCGCGCGGCCGCCGGCACGAAGCGGCTCTGCCGCTCCTCAGCCCTTCAGGATTGCCCGGCCCGGATAGACGGCGCTTTCGCCCAGCGATTCCTCGATGCGGATCAGCTGGTTGTACTTCGCCAGCCGGTCCGAGCGCGACAGGCTCCCGGTCTTGATCTGGCCGCAATTGGTGGCCACGGCGAGGTCGGCGATGGTGGCGTCCTCGGTCTCGCCCGAACGGTGGCTCATCACGTTGGCAAAGCTCGCGCGGTGGGCCATTTCCACCGCCCGCAGGGTCTCGGAGAGGGTGCCGATCTGGTTCACCTTGACCAGCATCGCATTGGCGGATTTGCGCGCGATCCCCTCGGCGAGCCGCGCCGGATTGGTCACGAACAGATCGTCGCCTACCAGCTGCACCCGCTCGCCCAGCGCTGCCGTGAGCGCGGCCCAGCCGTCCCAGTCATCCTCGGCCATGGCGTCCTCGATGCTGAAGATCGGATAATCCGCCACCAGGGCTGCGATATAGTCCACATTTTCGTCGCTGGTCAGGGTTTTCCCTTCTCCGGAAAGTACATATCGCCCTTCCTTGAAGTACTCGGTGGCGGCGCAATCCAGCGCCAGCACGATGTCTTCGCCGGGGACATAACCGGCCTTTTCGATGGATTTCAGGATGAAGTCCAGCGCCTCGCGGCTGGAGGAGATATTCGGGGCGAAGCCGCCCTCGTCGCCGATCCCGGTGCTCAGCCCCGCCGCCGAAAGCTCGCCCTTGAGGGTGTGAAACACCTCCGCGCCCATGCGCACCGCTTCGCGGATGCTTTCGGCGCCGACCGGGGCGATCATGAATTCCTGGATGTCGATCGGGTTGTCGGCGTGTTCGCCGCCATTGAGGATGTTCATCATCGGCACCGGCAGCACCCGCGCACTCGCGCCGCCCACATAGCGATAGAGCGGAAGCGCCGAGAAATCCGCCGCCGCCTTTGCCGCCGCGAGGCTCACGCCGAGGATCGCATTGGCGCCGAGACGAGCCTTGTTCGGCGTGCCGTCAAGCTCGCACATGGCGGCATCGAGGGCTTCCTGCTCGGTCACGTCAAAGCCCGTGAGCATGTCGGCGATCTCGCCATTGACCGCCTCGACCGCCCCCAGCACGCCCTTGCCGCCATAGCGCGCCTTGTCGCCGTCGCGCCGCTCCACCGCCTCATGCGCGCCGGTGGAAGCGCCCGAAGGCACGGCGGCGCGGCCCATGGTGCCGTCTTCGAGCGTTACATCCACCTCGACGGTGGGATTGCCGCGGCTGTCGAGGATTTCGCGGGCGAAAATGTCGGTGATCATGCTCATGGAGGGCCTCTTCTGGCTGGTACACGGCTACACGGCGGGCGCGCGACTCGCCTGCCTCTTAGCAGGCAGGGGCGGAAATGGGAACAGGTCCGGCGCGGGCATCTGGCGCATGAGCCGATCAAAATTGCCGCAGCGAGTGGGGTAAAATGATACCGCATCGCCAAGTATATGAAAACACGTCACAATCCACTCCACATTCCCCTTGACTGCCCTCCGAAAACCCGTAAAACCACGCCATCCGTAACCCAAGCAAGGGCCGAAAAGATGAAAACCTATACCGCAACACCGGCGGATATCGAAAAGAAGTGGATAGTGATCGACGCCGAAGGCGTCGTCCTCGGCCGCCTCGCCTCGATCATCGCCATGCGCCTGCGCGGCAAGCACAAGCCCACCTTCACCCCGCATATGGACATGGGCGACAACGTGATCGTCATCAATGCCGAGAAAGTCCAGCTCACCGGCAAGAAACGCACCGACAAGCTGCATTACTGGCATACCGGCTATCCGGGCGGCATCAAGTCGCGCACGGCGGGCCAGATCCTCGAGGGCGAGCATCCCGAACGCCTGATCATGAAGGCGGTGCAGCGCATGCTGCCCAAGAACAAGCTCTCGCGCAAGCAGCTCACCCACCTGCGCGTCTTCGCAGGGCCCGAGCACGGCATGGAGGCGCAGAAGCCCGAGGTGCTGGACGTGAAGGCGATGAACCCCAAGAACACGCGGAAGGGCTGACCATGAGCGACGATATCAAGACCCTCGACGACCTCGAAGCACTGGCCGGCGGCGACGCGCCTGCCCAGGAGGCAGCCCCCGCGCCCGCCCGCGAGCCGGTGCGCGACGAGCTGGGCCGGGCCTACGCCACCGGCAAGCGCAAGGACGCGGTGGCCCGCGTCTGGATCAAGCCGGGCTCCGGCAAGATCACCGTCAACGGCCGCGAAATGGAGAAATATTTCGCCCGCCCGGTGCTGCAGATGATCCTGCGCCAGCCCTTCGAGGTGGCCGGCGTCAGCGGCGAGTTCGACGTGATGGCCACCGTCAAGGGCGGCGGGCTGTCGGGCCAGGCCGGCGCGGTCAAGCACGGCATCTCCAAGGCGCTGCAGCTCTACGAGCCCTCGCTGCGCCCGGCGCTCAAGGCCGCGGGCTTCCTCACCCGCGACAGCCGCGTGGTCGAGCGCAAGAAATACGGCAAGCCCAAGGCGCGCAAGAGCTTCCAGTTCTCCAAGCGCTGAGCGGATGCGGGGGCTGCCTTCGGGCGGCCCCTTTGCCTCGGAGGCAGCTTGCGCTACCGCATATCCATCCTCGCCGCGCTGTTCGGCGCGCTCTGGTTCGGCGGGCTCGCCGCGGTGGGCCTGCCCGGGAGCGGCTGGATCGCGGCGGTCGATGCGCGCCTCGGCGCATGGATCGCCGGGCTCAGGAGCCCCGAGGGGCTCGCCCTTTTCCGTCTCGTCACCGCCCTGGGCAACAAGGAAACCATCATCGCGCTCGCCGTCCTCGTCAGCCTGCTGTTCTGGCGGCGGGGCCGGGGGCAGGTGGCGGCGCTCTGGCTGGTGCCGATCGGCGCCGCGCTCACCACCACCTGGCTGAAAACGGCCTTTGCCCGCCCACGCCCGGATTTCGCATTGCAAAACCTCCCGGATTTCTCCTTTCCCAGCGGCCATGCCACCGGGGCGATGGCCTTTTACGGCTTTCTGGCCTGGCTGATGGTGCGAAACGGCTGGCTCAGGCCCGGGCCGGGGCTTGCGCTGGGGGCGCTGGTGGTCGGCCTGATCGGCTTCAGCCGGCTCTATCTGGGGGTGCATTACCTCTCGGATGTGCTCAACGGCTACCTCGTGGGTGCTCTCTGGGCGCTGGCCGGGGCGCATTTTCTGCGCGAATCCCGGGAAAATTCCGGAAATTGATGCCCCCTTTCCCCCGCGCGGTTGCGATTTTTCGCAGAAAAATCGGGGGCCCGGCCGCTGCCGTTCGCGCTTGACCCGTTTTCGCCATGCGCCCATGCTGCGCGCATGGAGCCGCTTGCCTTTTCCGCCCGTCTTTCCCGCCAGCCCCTGCCGTTCGATCCCGGGCGCGGGGCCGAGGCACTGGAAAGGCTGCCCGACTGCCCGCCGGAACTGGCCGGGCTGATCAGGGGCGCGGCCGGGTGCAGCCCCTATCTTGGCGATCTGGTGTCAAGGGAGGCTGCCTGGCTGGGGACGGCGCTTGCCCGGGCGCCCGAGGCGGCGCTTGAGGATGCGCTGCGTCTGGACGGGGGCAGGGAGGACATGCCGGGAGAGGCCGGGCCGGATGAGGCCGGCCTGCGCAGCGCCCTGCGCCGGGCCAAGCGCCGGGTGGCGCTGCTGGTGGGGCTGGCGGATCTGGGCGGGGTTTTCGACCTGGGAGAGGTCACCGCCGCCCTGACCCGGCTGGCCGACATGGCCTGCCATGAGGCACTCGTCTTTCAGGTCGGCCGCGAGATCGCCCGTGGCAAGCTGCCGGGGCAGGGGGAGGCGGATATCGCCGTCGCGGGTGGCGCGGTGGCGCTGGCAATGGGCAAGATGGGGGCCCATGAGCTCAATTATTCGTCCGATATCGACCTGATCGTCCTGTTCGACGAAAGCCGCTACGCGCGCGACGATTTCCACGCCGCGCGCGCCGCCCTGATCCGGGCCACGCGGCGGATGGTGGCGATGCTCTCGGAGCAGACCCACGAGGGCTATGTGTTTCGCACCGATCTGCGCCTGCGTCCCGACCCTTCGGTGACGCCGGTCTGTCTCTCGATGGAGGCCGCCGAGCGCTATTACGAGAGCCTGGGGCGCAGCTGGGAGCGGGCCGCCTTCATC
>JALWJU010000107.1 GCA_026997055.1 Paracoccaceae bacterium
CACCTTCCTGCCGCTGCGCACTCGCGAGGGCCGCCCGATCTGCACCCGGGCGCCGGACGCGGCCACCGGGTAAGCGCCCCCCTGCCGGGCACCACATCTCTATCCATCTCTATCTCTGCCCTGCCGGCTGCCCTGCCGGGCAGACCGTTTCCGGAAACGGCCCGCCCGCTTGCCGGCGCCTGCGGTCCCGATCCCGGCCCCGGTCAGCTCTGTGCGGCGATATAGGTCTCCGGCGGATAGAGATAGGCGGTCGAGCCCAGCTCCACATTCGGGTAGAGGTCGTTGATATGCGCCATCACCATGCGCACGCAGCCCGAGCTTGCCCGTCCGCCGATGGAGCGCGGATAGGGCGAGCCGTGGATGCGCAGATATGTGTCGCGATTGCCCACATAGAGGTAGAGGGCGCGCGAGCCGAGCGGATTTGTCGGGCCGCCGTCCACGCCGTCGGCATATTGGGCATATTCCGGATCCCGGGCGATCATGTTCGCAGTCGGGGTCCAGGTGGGCCACTTGGTCTTGCGCCGGATCGTGTAGGTGCCCGGCGTATAGAGATTGCCCCGGGCGATGGCGACGCCATAGCGCATGGCGGTGCCGTCATCGCGAATATGGTAGAGATAGCGCGCCACCGCATCGACGTGGATATCGCCCGGAGTCAGGCCCGGATTCGCCTCGACGAGATGCGGCAGGAAGCGCGGGTCCAGCCCCCAGGGGTTGGAGGTGAAGGGGTCGTAATTGGGCGGGGTCACCTGCGCATCCCATTCGTCCCACTTCGAACGGTCCGAGGTGGGCGCAGCCTGCGCGCCTCCGGCGATCGGCGCCGAAAACAGGGCGGCGGAGGTAAGGACGAAATGGCGGCGGGTCAGCATGTAGGCGATCCTTGCTTGTGGTACTTCTTGCACTTTCGGGTCACGCCATTCTGAGCCGGAAAGCTCCGCTGGATCAAGCCGGCAGCTGCTCACATGGGCGTGTATCCGCGCTTTTTCGCGAGAATCCCGCGCAAAAGGCCCCGGACGGCTGCCGGGGCCCTTGCAATCCTGTCAGCCGGCGGCGCTTTACAGGCCGGTGGTGACGTCGATCGTATTGCCCTCTTCGAGGGTCACATAGGCCTTTTTCACATCGCGCCGGCGGCCGGGCTGGCCGCGAAAGCGCTTGGTCTTGCCCTTGGTGATGGTGGTGTTGACCGACTTCACCTTGACGCCGAAGAGGGTTTCCACCGCCTGCTTGATCTGCGGCTTGTTGGCGTCCATTGCCACTTCGAAAACGACGGCGCCGCTTTCCGAGGCCATGGTGGCCTTCTCGGTGATGACCGGCCTGCGGATCACGTCGTAGAGGTCTGCCTTGGTGTTCATTTCAGTCGAGCCTCCAGAGCTTCGACACCCGCCTTCGTGAGCACGAGCGTATCGCGCCTGAGGATGTCATAGACATTTGCGCCGGCCGAGGGCAGCACGTCGAGCCCCTCGATATTGCGCGCGGCGCGGGCAAAGCCCTCGTCCACCGCCGCGCCGTCGATCACCAGCGCGCGCTTCCAGCCGAGCTTCTTCACCGCCCTGGCCAGCGGCGCGGTCCTGCCATCGGCTTCGGCCGCCTCGATCACCACCAGTTCGCCGGCACGCGCCTTGGCCG
>JALWJU010000108.1 GCA_026997055.1 Paracoccaceae bacterium
TGCAAAAGCGGGGCTGGCGGCGCATCGCCATTACCTCGCCGACCCCCGATTGCGGCAAGACCTTCACCGCCGCCAATCTGGCCATCGCACTCAGCCGGATCGACAATTTCCGCACCGTGCTGATGGATATGGACCTGCGCAAGTCCTCCCTGCACCGGGTGCTGGGGGTGCGCAATCCGGGCTCGATGGGCGATTACCTGCGCGGGCTCGTACCCACCGAGGCGCATTTTCGCGTGCCCGGGGAAAACAGCCTCTTCATCGGAGACAATCTCGCCGTGGGCTTCAACGGCAAGCGCGAGGATTTCGCTTCCGAGCTGATGCAGGACCCGCTGAGCGAGGAGGTGCTCGAACAGATGGAAGAGGACCTGGCCCCGGATATCGTGCTGTTCGACCTGCCGCCGGTCCTGAGCAATGACGATGTGATCGCCCTGCGCGCGCAGTTCGACGCGGTGCTGCTGGTGGCCGCGGGAGGCAAGACCCGTTCCGAGGAACTGCGCCTGGTCAAGCGCCAGCTGGGCGAGGAAAAGCCGATCCTCGGCGTGGTGCTGAACAGGGCCGACGACACGACCCTGCACAAGTCCTACTACTGATCCTGCTGCCTGTCCGGCTGCCTGTCCGGCTGCCGGTCGGGCTAGCGAGCGTGTCTTGCGTGCCGGCCGGCGACGACCTTCAGCGGCTGGCGCCTGGCTGTGCCCGCATTGTGCAACCGCGCGGCACTGGCGCCGACCGTACGATGGATCAGCGGCCACAGCACCGCGCCCACCGCCCCGATCACCGCCAGTGCCGCCGCCAGCCAGGTCAGGCGTCGCTTCCAGGTGTCGCCGCGCCCGCTCCGGGCGAGATCGGGGATGGAGACGATCGGCACCACGCCCAGTTCGCGCTCCATCTGGCCGGCGGTGCGAATGGCCGGGTTGATCATCTCCAGCACCAGCGCCAGGGCAGCGCCCAGAAGCAGGGACAGCATCGTGCCGGCCACGGCGATCTTCTTGCGCGAGGGGGCGACCGGGTATTCCGGCACCAGCGCCACTTCCAGCACGTCGAAGCGTTCGCTCATCTGGGCGCTTTCCAGGGCCTGCTCCATCTCGGCCTCGGCCCGGCGACGGGTAATGACGCCGAGCTGCTCCTGCAGCTGGGCGAGATCACGATTGAGGCGGTTGAATTCGCGCTCGACTTCCGGCGCGGCCCGCAGGGCGGCCTCGATCCGGGCGATGCGTTCGCCCACCAGCGCCTTCTGCTGCTCGAGTTCCGCTACCTGTCGGGTCAGCGCGTCTTCGCGCAGGCGCCCGGTATTGGACTTGAGACCGATGATCTGGCGGTCGATTTCCAGCTCGGTCTGGCGCAGGGTTGCCAGCTGGCTGCGCAGGGCGGTGACGCCTTCGGGCAGGGCGTCGGCGTTTTGCTGCTTGAAGGCGGCGATTTCGCTCTCCAGCGCGGCGATCTTCTGGTTCACCCGTGCGGCTTCGCTCTCGAAGAAGTTCAGCGCTTCGCTGGCCTGTTGGTGCCGGCGGGCCTCGCTCTGCCTCAGGATGCGCTCGAGGAAGGTATTGGCGATGGTGGCGGCCTGCTCCGCATCGCCCCAGCGCACGGTAATCCGCAGCCCCGAAGGTACCGCGTCCGGGC
>JALWJU010000109.1 GCA_026997055.1 Paracoccaceae bacterium
GCGGTCTTGCCGTCCTCGGTGCGCTCCCAGAAGGTGGTGGTGGCGGCCGAGGTGATGGTGATGCCCCGCTCCTGCTCCTGCTCCATCCAGTCCATGGTCGCGGCGCCGTCATGCACCTCGCCGATATTGTGCGACTTGCCGGTGTAATACAGGATGCGCTCGGTCACGGTGGTCTTGCCGGCGTCAATATGGGCCATGATGCCGAAATTGCGGTAGCGCTCAAGCGGATATTCGCGTGCCATGGGTCTGATCTTTCCGGTCTGTTACCAGCGGTAATGGCTGAAGGCCTTGTTGGCCTCGGCCATCTTGTGGGTGTCTTCGCGTTTCTTGACGGCGGCGCCGCGGTTGTTCACGGCGTCGAGAAGCTCGCCGGCAAGGCGCTCTTCCATGGTGTTTTCGTTGCGGTTGCGGCAGGCGGCGATGAGCCAGCGGATCGCCAGCGCCTCGCGGCGCTCGGGGCGTACCTCGACCGGCACCTGATAGGTGGCGCCACCCACCCGGCGCGAACGCACCTCGACCGAGGGCTTGATGTTGTCGAGCGCCTCGTGGAAGATCTCCACCGGCGCGCGCTTGACCTTGGCCTCGATGCGGTCAAAGGCATTGTAGACGATGCGCTCGGCGACGGACTTCTTGCCGTCGATCATCAGGTTGTTCATGAATTTGGTCACCACCCGGTCGCCATATTTGGCGTCGGGCAGGATTTCGCGTTTTTCTGCGGCGTGACGGCGCGACATGTCGGTATCCTCTTACTTCGGGCGCTTGGCGCCGTATTTGGAGCGGCGTTGCTTGCGGTCCTTGACCCCCTGGGTGTCGAGCACCCCGCGCAGGATGTGGTAGCGCACACCCGGAAGGTCCTTGACCCGGCCCCCGCGGATCAGCACTACCGAGTGCTCCTGCAGGTTGTGGCTCTCGCCGGGGATGTAGCTGATCACCTCGTAGCCATTGGTCAGGCGCACCTTGGCGACCTTGCGCATGGCCGAGTTCGGCTTCTTGGGCGTCGTGGTATAGACGCGGGTGCACACGCCGCGCTTCTGCGGGCAGCCCTCCATGTGAAGGGACTTGGAACGCTTGACTTTCGGCTGACGCGGCTTGCGGATCAGCTGCTGGATCGTTGGCATGGAGGCTCTTCCCCGTGTTGCAACACATTTCAGTTTCAGATGCGCCTTACGCGTCCGTAAAACGCAAGCGAACCGCACCCGCCCCCTCGCTCGCGGGAACGACGCGGTGGAATTCCAGAGGACCGGGGCCTGCCGGCCCGGGTCTTGACCACTTGAGTCTCTCAGGTGCCAAGCCGGGGCGAACCCCTGCCCGACGCGCGCCGTATATGGGGAGTCGCCCCCCCTGTCAACAGCCCTTTGCGCTCAGGCGCCGGCCGCGCCCGCCCGGCGCTCGCGCCAGAGCGTGAAAAGCCCCATCGCCACCACGATCGCCGCGCCCAGGAGCGTCAGCCGGTCGGGCCATTCGCCGAATACCAGCCAGCCCAGCATGAGCGCCCAGAGGATGCCCGTGTAGCGAAACGGAGCGACAAAGCCGATCTCGCCCCGGCGCATGGTCATCACGCTGGCAAGATAGCCCGCGAGGATGAACAGGCTCGCCAGCGCCAGACGCGCCACTTGCC
>JALWJU010000110.1 GCA_026997055.1 Paracoccaceae bacterium
TCCGTGAAACCAAGCCCCCGGTGATGGGCCAGCCATTCGAGCAGGAAGGCGCCCTCGTTGCGAATGGTCAGGACGATCGCGGCGCGCATCGCGCTCACCAGTCGCGCAGGAAGGCCACGACCTTCTTGTTCGAAACCCGCGGGTAGAAGGTGAGCCCGGCCGCGTGCATGGCATCGAACACCGCCCGCACGCCCGGCGCGCCGATCCATTGCGGGTGCAGTTCGATCACCGCCCCGCGCAGGCCGGAAAAGTCCGGCAGCGGCAGGATCTCGGCCTCGGCGCCCTCGATATCGCAGACGAGAAAGGTGGGCTTGATCGCCTTCACCACCGATCTGGCGTTTTCCACCGCGATTTCCTCGACGCGCAGCACCGGGCTTTTTTCGCCCGCCGGGTTCTGCTCGAGCGAGGAGGCGAGGAAATTCTCGCGGATGTAGAACTTCGCCTTGCCCTTGCGCGGCCCCAGGATGGCGTTGTGCACGGTGACGTTTCCGACCCCGTTTTGCGCATGCACCCGCTCGATGAAGGGGATCAGGGCCGGGTTGGCCTCGTAAGTATGGATCTCGCCCACCTTGCGGTTATGCGAAAGATAGGTGGACATGTAGCCGATGCCCCCGCCCAGCTCCAGCACCACGTCTTCGGGCCTGACCAGCGCCTTGACCGCCTCGACCTCGCGGCGCTCGTAATCGCCCCGGCGCAGCAGGCGGCGCTTCTTGCGGTCGATGAAGGCCGGGTCATGGGGGATGCGCAGGCCGCGCGAGCGGATCAGGGCGGGGGAGGATTCGGGCGATCTTACCGTGTCTTTCATACTCTTACTCCTCTTCAGGTATTTCCCCCGGGTGCGGGCAGATCATGTATTTACATCCAGCGCCAGCGCATGGGCGACGCGCTCGAGCGGGGTGAGGGTGGTGGCAAGCGCTCTTTCGTAAAGGTCCTGAAATTCCGGGTTGTTGTGCAGCTCCTCGGCCTTGGCGCGGTGCCAGTCGAACCCGGCCCGGTGCAGGCGGGCAAGCTGCGGGTCGGCCTTGAGGCGCTCGAGCTCGGCCCGGAGGCGGGGGATGTTGCGCTTGATGGTGACGTCTCTGTAATCGGACCAGTCCATGCGGATCCAGTAATTGAGCCCGATCGAGCGGTCCACATGCAGGGCGCGGCCGCGCTGGCGCTTGATCAGGTAGCTCTCGGCCGAGCGCAGGGCGTAGTGATTTAGCTGAATCAGGTCGTAACCTATTGTGTTCATGGAAGAACGCCAGCCCTTCACCGCCACGTCCGGCCCCATCGGCCGGCCGGAGCCATTGACCCAGCGCACCTTGTTCGCCGCCTCCGGGCGCAGCTTGTTGGGCCGGTGGCAGGAGAGCTTTTCGTAAGCGCCGATATTCCTGACCATGGACTTGAAGCCCCAGACCGTGTGCGGCTTGGGGCAGTATTTGGGCGCGGCGCGGTCGAACTGGTCGATCACCAGGTCGTCGGCGAGCCGGCGCACGCCGTTATGGCCAAAGAGCCGCCAGGTCATGGCGACATTGGTCGCATCGGGGATGCGTTCGAAGAGGTCGTCCAGCGTGCCGTTGCCGCAGCGGATGTTCATGTATTCGTCCACGTCGATATGGATGATCCACTCGCCGT
>JALWJU010000111.1 GCA_026997055.1 Paracoccaceae bacterium
ACCCGGGGCGCTATGATGTCCTCGGGCATCGGCGTGGTGTCATCGAGCAATTCTCCGAGCGTGAAGGCGGACATTTCCGGCGGGGTTTCGACACTGTTGGCGCGCAGCAGTGGTGGGCCGTTCTTTTCCACATGCTTGGCCCAGAGCCGATCGGCCTCGGCCTTCAGGCGGTCTTCGGACCAGCTCGGGCGCAGCATCGCAGCGTTATAGCCGCAGATTGCCTCCCAGCCCTCTTCCGGTGACATGCGCCCCTCATGCACCATGCGGATGAAATGCCCGATGGCGGCGGAGGCCCCCTCGAACCGGGTCCAACCGTCTGTGCCGCCCTCGTGCACGGGGTTGGTCAGAACCGATCCCAGGGCCGGTTTATCAGGCGTTTCCGGCGTGGGGGTCATACCAACACCGGGAATGGCAGGCATGTCCTCGACCAGTTCGGCAAAGTCTTCGAGATCAACTTCCACGCCATTGTGTTCGCGGATCTGCACCAGGCGTTGGAACCCGCCCTTGTGATAGACACTGCCCGCGACGCGAATGGGCTGGTGCGCCGAGCGGAAATGGGTATCGCCCCCGACCTTGATGGCAATCTCGCCGCGCAAGGCACAGAGCCGCGCCAAGTCCTCGCCCGCAACCGGCTCGGTCAGTTTCCACCAGATGTGCAGCTTGGTTGCGCCATCCGGCGTGCGCCCGCCGCTCTCGATGATCAGGGTGGGCTGGCCAAGATGCCGGATCAGGTGGTCCAGCTTGGCCGGAATGTCGCCCGCATCCAGATCGACGATGATCGCCTGCATTTGCAGCACATCCGCCGATTTGGCCTGACCCGGCTCGGTAACGGTGCCCGGGATCACATAAACGGCAGCGCCTTCGCGCGCGGCCCAATTGGCGAAGGTCGCGAGCTTTTCCGATGCGGTATCATCCGCATCGATCCAAGTATTATGGGGCTTGCCGTCCTTGCCCTGACCCTTGTCGACAAAGCCGCGCACCGGGATCAGGCCCTCGCAGTAGCCGAATACCACATCAAGGAATGTTGCTATCTGTGCCGCGTCCGGCTCCACCCCGAACGGATCATCGAGCGGCACTGCGTCGTTGAAATCCGTCCAAGGATTGAAATGAATGATGTTGTCGTCACTCATGCCCAGGGCTCCGCCCGTTCGCGGCTGAAACGCTCCACCGGAGCGTTTCCAAGACACCGCTCACCCCAGCAGCGATCCGCGTAGGAGCAGAACCGGCATTCATAGAAATCGCGTGATTGGGCGATGCGGGGCAGCAAATCACCTGCATCGGTGGCCTGCAGAATGCGCACCGCGCGGTCCGACATGCGCTGCGCAAGGGCGGCGTTGAGCGGCACCAGCTCGTGGTAGAGCTCGGCCGTGTCCTTGTTGATGGCAGTGAACAGCGCCGGTGCCTCGGAAATCCCCGGCACCACCGGTTCCATATAGGCCTGATAGATCGCGATCTGAGAGGCATAGACCGGTTTGGAAATGGCAACCCCGTCCTTGACGCAGGCGCGCCAGTTCTTGGCGTTCATGGTTTTGCATTCCCACAGCGCGGGCGGTCGCATTCGCGGCCATGTGGACGGGATCGTCATGGGTGCACCCGCCGCGCTTGGGT
>JALWJU010000112.1 GCA_026997055.1 Paracoccaceae bacterium
CGATGGATACTGCCAAGCCTGTCCGCAAACATGCCCCGACTGCCCGCAACGACTGAATGCGCCTCAGACCCTTGAGGGCGCCCAGGTCTGGGACCTTCTCGGCCGTCTCGGCGGGCAACTCCGCATCGCCCCGTCGGGCGGGATCGTCGGCTGGGACATGGGTTCGGCGCAGGCATTGGCGCGGGCGCTGGGCGTGCCAGGGGTGGCGGTGGCCGAACTTTTGCCAGCGATCGAGGCGGTGATGGTCGCAAAGCTCAACGAGCGGGTTGCCTCAAGCGACCTTGAGCGGGGTGATGTCTGAGACATCCACCTGTTCGCGCGCCCGCGCCAGATCCCAAGCCCGCTGCAGGTTCAGCCAGTATTCCGGCGTAGTGCCGAAGAATCTTGCCAGTCGCATGGCGGTGTCTGCAGAAACCCCGGTCTTGCCCTTCACCAGCCGCTCGACCCGGGTGCGCGGTACGTGCAACTCCCGGGCCAGGGCAATCGCGCTCATGCCGAGGGGCACGAGATACAGTTCCTTCAGAACCTCACCCGGGTGCGACGGGTCTTGCAGCATGGTCATCTCGTTTCCTTTCCCGTGGGCCCTCAATGGTAGTCCACGATTTCGACATCGGCCGGGCCTTCGTCGGTCCAGCGAAAGCAGATGCGCCACTGGTCGTTGATCCTGACCGAATGCTGCCCGGTGCGATCGCCCTTCAGTTCCTCGAGATGGTTGCCCGGGGGGAAACCGCAGATCCTCGAGAACGACGGCTGCATCCAGCGCCGACAGCATGGCGCGCGTCCGCTTCACCAGCGTGGCGGGGAAGCCCTTGCCGTATTTGCCGTGCATGGCGTTCGCGGCCAGCTTTCCCTTCACGCTGATGATCATGGCTGAGCATGTATCATATCGTGATACATTTTGCAAGAGAGCACTGGCACCGTGCGGTGCCGCAAGATCAGGTTAACACGATATGGCACAAAAACGCGTCTCCGTCCGCCTCGCGGCGGTGGGCGGCAAACAGGTGCGGGCAGAGCTCGAAGGCATCGGCGAGGCCGGCAAGCGCGGCTTCGGCAAGGCCTCGCGCGAGATGGAGATTGCCAATGCGAAGCTCGCAAGGTTCGCCCGGCGCGCGAAGATCGCGGCCGGTATCATGGCAGGCGCGGCCGTCTCGGCCGGTATCGCCATGGTGCGCTCCGGCCTGCAGGTGATTGACGAGCAGGCCAAGCTGGCCGCCTCGCTGGGAACCACGACCGCCAGCCTTCAGGTGCTGGCCCGCGCGGCCGAACTGGCCGGCGTCTCACAGGGCGAGGTCGAGCAGGCGACGATCATGATGACCAAGAGCCTGAGCCAGGCAGCGCAGGGCACCGGGCCGGCGGTGAAGGCGCTCGAGCAACTGCACCTGTCGGCCAGTGATATTGCGAAGCAGCCGATCGACGAGAAGCTGACCACCATCCAGGATGCGATCCAGCGTTACATCCCCGCCGCCGAACGCGCCGCCGTCGCCTCGCAGATCTTCGGCGCCCGCGCAGGCCTGATCTTCTCGCGCATCGACAGCGCAACACTGCGGCAGGCCACGCAGGACGTGCGCGACTTCGGGGTGGCGGTATCAGAACAAGAC
>JALWJU010000113.1 GCA_026997055.1 Paracoccaceae bacterium
TGGTGCTGACCACCGGCCGCCAGCTCGAGCACTGGCATACCGGCACCATGACAAGGCGCGCCCGCGTGCTCGACGCGCTGGAGCCGGGGCCGACCGTGGCGATCCACCCGGATACGCTGGCCGCGCTTGGCGCGCGCGAAGGCGCGACGTTGCGCCTGACCACGCGGCGCGGCAGCCTCACCGTCATGGCCCGCGCCGATACGGCGCTTGCGCGCGACATGGTGTTTCTGCCGTTTGCCTATGTGGAAGCCGCCGCCAATATCCTGACCAACCCGGCGCTCGACCCGGTGGGCAAGATCGCCGAGGTGAAATTCTCGGCGGTGCGGGTGGAAGCGGTGAAACCCGGCGCATCTTGAAAGACCTGCCTGGAAAGCCTGCCCGCGGTTGCGGGGGGCGCGATCTGCTGGTGATCTGGGCGTGTCGAAACCGGCTCGTGTCTCAAGTCTCTCAAGTCGCTGCCGAAACGCGCGATTTCCGCAAGCGAGCAGGCCTGAGAGATTCAGACTTTCGCTGCCTGACATTGGCTGCCGGGCCGGCGGACCTGTCAGGCATGCTCGTCGATGAAGCCGAGCACCAGGGGGCGGATGTTTTCGCGCCAGGAACGACCGGCAAAGATGCCGTAATGGCCGGCGCCTTCCTCGAGGTGGCGGGCCTTTTTCTCCGGTGCCAGCCCGGTGCACAGATCGAGCGCGGCGACGCATTGGCCGGGGGCGGAGATGTCGTCTCTGGAGCCCTCGACGGTCTTGATCGCGACATCGGTGATGGCTCCGATATCCACCGGCTCGCCCCTGAGGGTGAAACGGTTATCGGCGATCTCTCGGCCCTTGAAGATGCGCTCGACGGTGGAGAGGTAGAATTCGGCGGTCATGTCCATGACCGCAAGGTATTCGTCATAGAAGCGGTTGTGCTTGTCATGCTCGCCGGCTTCACCTCTGGAGACCGCAAATATCTGATTCGTAAAGGCTTTTGCGTGAGTTTCGCCATTCATCGCCATGAAGGAAGCAAGCTGCAGAAGGCCCGGATAGACCAGCCGGCCGACGCCGGGATACTTGAAGCCCACGCGCTGGATCGCCAGTTCCTCAAGCTGACCCATGCTGACGCGGGCGCCGAAATCGGTGACTTCGGTGGGCGCCGCGTCGGGGTCGATAGGCCCGCCGATCAGGGTCAGGGTCCGGGGCTGGGCCGCAGGCTCGCTCCGGGCCAGATGCGCGGTGGCGGCGAGAGCCAGCGGGGCGGGCTGGCAGACCGCGACCACGTTGATCTCCGGCCCCAGGCGACGGATGAAATCGACCAGATAGAGGGTGTAGTCCTCGATGTCGAACCTGCCCTCGGAAACGGGGATGTCGCGGGCATTGTGCCAGTCGGTGACATAGACCTCGGCATCGGGCAGGAGGCTCGCCACGGTCGAGCGCAGGAGTGTGGCGTAATGACCGGACATGGGGGCGATGAGCAGCACCTTGCGCGCCCTTTCGGGCCGGCCGATCACATGGAAATGGATCAGGTCGCCAAAGGGGCGCTCGATCAGCCTGTCAATGCGCACCAGATGGTCGCGCCCGTCTTCGCAGGTGATCGAGGGAATGTTCCAGTCGG
>JALWJU010000114.1 GCA_026997055.1 Paracoccaceae bacterium
CCGTGCCGGCCCGGGCGTATTCGCTCAGGGTGCGGGCGGCCTCAGGAGGCTTCGGCCACGTTTTCGCAGCCGGCGATTTCGTGGATCATCGAGCGCAGGTGGTTCTTTACCTTTTCGTCGCGAATCGATGTCAGCGCCTGCACCGCCTTTGCCGTCTGGTCATCCATCAGCGTCACGGAGACGGATTCGGATTTGCCCGAGGCGAGCCCTTCGAAGAAATAGGAGGGGGGCACGTCGAGCAGCTGCGACAATTCGTAGAGCTTGCTGGCGGAGACGCGGTTGTAGCCGGTCTCGTATTTCTGCAATTGCTGGAAGGAGAGGCCCAGCTGTCTGGCCACGGCGGACTGGGTCAGGCCGCGCACGAGGCGGGCCTGGCGGATCTTCTTTCCCACATGGATGTCTACAGGATGCACCATTGATGTCACCTTTCGTTTCTTCCCGCAAAAGGAGAAACGATTCTTCGCGCCGTTTTTCAATTGGTTACCCTTGTACTGGGGCGGTAAAGAGATGTTATAATGATGGATGATTTGTGCACCATCTCGCTAAAGGGAGGTGCAAGAGGAGGAAAACATTGACATATTCGTTGCAGGCGGGAGTGCGCTTCTGGCGGGAGGGGCGGGGCGGAGATGCGCGCCATGGGTGAATTCAGCCCCTCGCCGCTGCTGTTCGAGCAGATGCGCAGCTTCGTCGAGCTGGCCCAGACCCTCAATCTGTCCGAGGCGGTGAAGAATCTGAACAGCACCCGCCAGACCGTGCGCCGCCACATCGCCAGCCTCGAAGAGGTGCGTGGCGAGCCGCTGTTCCGGCTCGAGGATCGCCGCTACGCGCTGACCCCGGCCGGCAAGCGCGCGCTTCGCGAGGCGCAGGAGCTGCTGGCGCGGGCGCGCTCCTGGGTGCAGGATGCTTCGGGTCACCGGCGGGGGCTGTTCTACCTGACCGCTTCCCATGACGAGGGCTTTACCTATTTCCTGCAGCAGCAGCCGCTCAGCCTGATGTGGAACAGCGATTCCGACCTGCTGCCATACGGTCTGCGCTGCTGGGCCGAGGCGCGCGGGCAGATCGAGCATCCGGCCTTTCAGAAGATCCGCCCCTGGCTGATGATCTTTCGTCGCCTGGCCGATGACTGGGTCTGCGTGGAGGTGGGGGAGAAGTCGTCCTTTGCCACCTGGTATGGCTGGGAGCGCACCCGCTCTTCGGTCGGCCACGGCATTGCCAGCCTGCCCGGGGGCAGCGGCTTTGCCGATCTGCTCAGCCAGCCCTTTCAGGAGACGCGCACCCATGAGGGCGTGCGGCTCGATCACATCCACACCCGTATCCCCATGCCCGGCCATGAGGAGCCGGTGCCCATCACCTATGAACGTCTGCTGATGGGCTGTTTCTTTCCCGACGGATCCGGGGCGATCGGGGCGCTGATCAACCGCACCTACAACGTGCAGATCGACGGTCTGCCCGAAGGCATGGCCCGCTCCATGCCGGCCGACCGGGTGATGGTATTCGAGCCGCCGGAGTGAGGTGCCGCGCCCGGGCTTGCGCCATGGCGGGGAGTGCAAGGGCGCATGAGGCGGGCAAGGCGCCCGCGATGCCCCGCCGCCCCGCCGCCCCGCCCCGCCGCAAGGGCCGGCGGCAGGCATTTCCACGGCGCATGATTCACGGCGCACGATCTCCCAGACGTTGTTTTTTTTCGCTTTTACACTCCTTCAGGTTACAATCCGGGCAGGCGGGGCCGTCTGAAGGAGAGGATTGATGACCATTCACGATACATTCGCCGGGGCGCAGTTTGCCGCTTCCATTGCCAATCTGGCCGAAAGCAGGGGGATGCGCCTGCAGGTGGGCGATGACTTCCAGCATTATGCCGACATGGTTGCCGAATTGCGCGCCGATCAGCCCCTGGGCGATCCGTTCAACCTGGAAAAACAGGAGCTTACCCCCGAAAATGCCTTCTGGGTAGCGGGTTGGGACCGGCGTGGAAATCTGGTCCACACCCAGGCCGTGCGCCGGCTGCAGATTGCCACGAACCTGGCCGATTACCTGGGGCGGAAGTTTCGTGCCTTTCCACCTTCGGGGGTGGCGCTGGACAAGGCGCGCTCGACCTATACGCCGGGCCCGGGCGCGCGCAGGATTCGCGGTGTGGTGTGCTATCACGGCGAAGCCTGGCTCAGGGCGGGCAAGGGGGGCTTTCGCGGCACCGGCATCGCCGGGGCGCTGGCGCGCTTCGCCATGACCAGCGCGGTGCTGCGCTGGTCGCCCGATTACATCTTCTGTTTCGTGCCCGAGGGGCTGGCCTTTCGCGGCCTGGTCGAGCGCGAGGGCTACATGCACACCGACCCCGGCGCGCTCAGCTGGAAGCTGCGCGAGGGAGGCGAGCTGCGCGGCTTCATGGGCTGGATGGGGCGCGAGGACCTGACCCACATGATGGGCATCCCCACCGAGACGCTGCTGGTCGCCTGAGCGGCGACGGGGCCGGGCCGGAGACGGCGACCGGCGCAACCGGCGGGAAAAGCTGGCGGAAAAGTGTCGCGCCCGGGCGCAAGGAGGTGGATTTGCCGAGGCCTGTTGCGTAGAACGGGCTGTGCAGTCAATATGCAATCAGGATGGGTGGCGCGGGCTTCCGCCCAGGCGGGCCCGGCGTATCTGGAGGGAGGAAAGAGATGAGAGCGAAATCACTGTTTCTGGCCACGGCGGTGGCCTCGGCTCTGGCATTGGCGGCAGCGCCGGGCGCCCGGGCCGAGGGGATCAAGGTCGGCATGATCACCACGCTTTCGGGCGGCGGTGCGTCGCTGGGCGTGGATGTGCGCGACGGCTTCATGCTGGCGGTGAAGATGTCCGGGCGCGACGATATCGAGGTGGTCATCGAGGACGACCAGCGCAAGCCCGACATCGCCGTGCAACTGGCCGACAAGATGATCCAGTCCGACCGGGTGGACCTGCTCACCGGCATCATCTGGTCCAATCTGGCGCTGGCGGTGGTGCCCGCGGCCGTGGCCCAGGGCAAGTTCTACCTCTCGCCCAATGCCGGGCCTTCGCAACTGGCCGGCGCCGGCTGCGATCCGCTGCACTTCAACGTCGCCTGGCAGAATGACGACCTGCCCGCCGCCGCCGGCACCTATCTCGCCGCCGAGGGCTTTGACAACACCCTGCTGCTGGCGCCCAACTACCCGGCCGGCCACGACATGGTGAACGGCTTCAAGCGCACCTTCACCGGCGGCATCAACGGCGAGATCTTCACCAAGCTCGGCCAGAAGGACTACGCCGCCGAGATCGCCCAGATCCGCGCCTCGGGCGCCGACAGCGTGTTCTTCTTCCTGCCCGGGGGCATGGGGATTTCCTTCCTCAAGCAATATGCCGACAGCGGCGTGGACATCCCGCTCTTCGGCCCGGCCTTCAGCTTCGACCAGGGCATCCTGCAGGCGGTGGGCGATGCGGCGCTGGGCGTGCGCAACACCTCGCAATGGAACAAGGATATCGACAATCCGGCCAACAAGGCCTTTGTCGAGGCGTTTCAGGCCGAATACGGGCGCCTGCCCTCGCTCTATGCCAGCCAGGGCTATGATACCGCGAACCTGATGATCAGCGCCATGGAAAAGGCCGATGTGAGCGACACGGATGCCTTCCGCGCGGCGCTGGAAGAAGCGGATTTCGACTCCGTGCGCGGCAAATTCTCCTTTGCGCCCAATCACTTCCCCGTGCAGGACATCTATGTGCGCGAAGTGATCAAGGAAGGCGACGTGTTCACCAACCGGATCGTCGGCGTGGCCGCGACCGACTTCGTGAACGCTTACGTCGATCAGTGCAAGATGTAAGAAAGCGTTCGGGCCGGCCGGCGGCGGCCGGTGCGGCCCGGCGCGCGCGCGCATGTCACTGATTCTCGTCATCGAGCAGGTCCTGAACGGGCTTCAGTCCGGCGTCATGCTGTTTCTCATGGCTGCGGGGCTGACGCTGATCTTCGGCGTCATGGGGCTGATCAACCTCGCCCACGGCTCGCTCTACATGATCGGCGCCTTCGCCGCGGCGGCGGTGGCGGGGGCGACGGGCTCCTTCCTGCTGGGGCTCGCGGCGGCGCTGGCGGCCTCGGCGGCGGCCGGCGCGCTGATCGAGGCAAGTGTGCTGCGCCGCCTTTACGGGCGCGACCATCTGGACCAGGTGCTGGCCACCTTCGCGCTGATCCTGATCTTTTCCGAGGGCACGCGCTGGCTGTTCGGCTCCTTTCCGCTCTATCTCGACATACCCGACTGGCTCTCGGGGCCGGTGCTGCTGCCCGGCGGCATCCACTACCCGCTCTACCGGCTGGCGATCATCGGGGTCGGGCTCCTCGTGGCTTTCGGCCTCTTCGCCCTGATCAGCCGCACCCGGATCGGCATCCGTATCCGGGCGGGCGAGGCGGACCGGGAGATGATCGGCGCCCTCGGGGTCAATATCTCGGTGCTCTACACGCTGGTCTTTGCGCTGGGCGCGGCGCTGGCGGGGCTGGCGGGGGCGCTGATCGGGGCGATCCAGTCGGTGCAGGTGGGCATGGGCGAGCCGGTGATGATCCTCGCCTTCGTGGTGATCGTGATCGGCGGGATCGGCTCGATCCGGGGCGCGCTGGTGGGCGCGCTGCTGGTGGGGCTCACCGACACGCTGGGGCGGATCTTCCTGCCGATGCTGTTCGGGCTGTTCATGGAGCCGACCGCGGCGACCACCACCGGCTCGGCCCTGGCCAGCATGTCGATCTACATCCTGATGGCGGCGGTGCTGCTGGTGAAGCCCACGGGGCTTTACGGGAGCGCGGGCTGATGGGGGTGCGGCGCGAGACGATGGTGAATACGCTGCTGCTGGCGGGCCTTCTGGCGGTGCCGCTCTGGGCGCTGTGGGCGGACGAGCCCTTTACCATCACCCTGGCGACGCGGGTGGCGATCCTGGCGCTGGCCGGGGTCGGGCTCAACCTGGCGCTTGGCACCGGCGGGCTGGTGAGCTTCGGCCATGCGGTCTTTTTCGGGATCGGCGGTTATGCGATGGGGATCCTCGCCTTTCACGCGCAGAACTACACGCCGCTGATCGAATCGCTCTCGATCCCCGGCACCAAGTCGATGCCGGTGATCTGGGCGGTGGCGGTCATTGCCTCGGCGCTGGTGGCGCTGGCGATCGGGGCGCTGAGCCTGCGCACTTCCGGGGTCTATTTCATCATGATCACGCTGGCGTTTGGGCAGATGTTCTACTACTTCACGATTTCCTGGCCCGCCTATGGCGGCGAGGATGGGATGTCGATCTATCTGCGCAACAGCTTCCCGGGCGTCAACACGCTGGTTCCGTTCAACTTTTTCGCCATTTCCTTCGCCGCCTTGCTCGCGGTGCTGGTGCTGGTGGGCCGGCTGATGCGCGCGCCTTTCGGGCTGGCGCTGTCGGCCGCGCGCCAGAACGAAGCGCGCCTGCGGGCGGTGGGGATCGACCCTTACCGGCTGCGGCTGACCGCCTTCACGCTGTCGGGGGCGATAACCGGGCTTGCCGGCGCGCTCTATGCCGATCTTAACCGCTTCGTCTCGCCCAGCATGTTCTCGTGGCAGACTTCGGGAGAGATCATGATCTTCGTGATCCTGGGCGGGGTGGGGCGGCTGTTCGGCCCCGTCGCCGGGGCGGCGCTCTTCATCCTGCTGGAGCATTTCCTGGGCGGGATTTCCGAATACTGGCACATCTTCCTGGGGGTGCTGCTGCTCGGGGTGGTCCTCTTTGCCCGGGGCGGGCTCATCGGGCTGCTGGCCGGCAGGGAGGTGGCCCATGACTGAGCCTGTGAATGGGTCGGCTACCGCGCCGGTGCTGGAAGTCAGGGGGCTGACCAAGGCCTTCGGGGCGCTGGTGGCCTCCAGGGACATCTCGCTGGACCTGCGGCCGGGGGAGATACATGCGCTGATCGGCCCCAACGGGGCGGGGAAATCGACCCTGATCGCCCAGATCGCCGGAGAACTCGCGCCGGACAGGGGCGAAATCTGGCTGGGCGGGCGCCAGGTGACCGGCTGGAGCACGGCCGCGCGCGCGCGTGCGGGGCTGGCGCGGACCTTCCAGATATCCTCGCTGGCGATGGAAATGACGGTGCTGCAGAACGCGGTGCTGGGGGCGCTGGGCGCGCGCGGCAAGGTGATGCGCTTCTTCGCCCCGGTGCTGGGGGATCGCGCGCTGGTGGAGCGGGCGATGGCGGCGCTCGAGGCGGTGGGCCTGCAGGATCTGGCGGCGCTCAGGACGGCGGAGCTTTCGCACGGGCAGCGGCGGCAGCTGGAAGTGGCGGTGGCGCTGACCCTGGCGCCCAGGGCCTTTCTGATGGACGAGCCGATGGCCGGGCTCGGCGCTTCGGGAAGCCGGCGGCTGATGAGCTTTCTCGACGGGCTGCGAGAGCGGGCGCCGATCCTGCTGATCGAGCATGACATGGATGCGGTCTTTGCCCTTGCGGACCGGATCAGCGTGCTGGTGAATGGCGAGGTCATCGCTACCGGAAGTGCTGCGCGGATACGCGGCGATGCGCGGGTGCAGGAGGCCTATCTGGGCGAGGAGGCGGAGGCGATGCCAGGCGAGGAGGCCTGTGCCGGGGCGGGCGGCGAAGGACGCGGGGAGGCGGCGCCATGAGCCTGCTGGAACTTGCCGATATTTCAGCCTTTTACGGCCCGTCTCAGGCGCTGTTCGGGGTCAGCCTCTCGCTGGAAGAGGGCGAGGTGCTGGCGCTGATGGGGCGCAACGGCATGGGCAAGACCACGACGCTGAGGGTGATTTCGCGGCTGCTCGCCCACCGGGGCGGTACGGCGGTATTCGATGGCCACGACCTCGCCCGCCTGCCCGCCTACAGGGCGGCGCGGCTGGGGATCGGGCTGGTGCCGGAGGGGCGGCGCTGCTTCGCTCCGCTCAGCGTACGCGAAAATCTGATCGCCGCCGCGCGTCCCGGCGCCTGGGACCTCGGCAGGGTGGTGGCGCTGTTTCCGCGCCTTGGCGAGCGCATGGCGCAGCAGGCGGCGACGCTCTCGGGGGGCGAGCAGCAGATGCTGGCGATCGGTCGCGCGCTGATGACCAACCCGCGGCTGCTGATCCTGGACGAGGCCACCGAGGGGCTGGCGCCGGTGGTGCGCCGCGAGATCTGGGAGGCGGTGCGTCGGCTGAGAGCCGAAACGGGGCTTGCGATCATCGTCGTGGACAAGTCGCTGAAGGAGCTGGCAAGCATTGCCGACAAGGCGGTGATCGTGGAGAAGGGCCGTACGGTCTGGAGCGGCGCTTTCGCCACGCTGAGCCCGGAGGCGAGGCGGCAATATCTGGGGCTGTGAGTGCGCCCGGCGGCGATTTTTCTGCGAAAAATCGTATCTCCGCCAAAAGGCCCGGCCCGGGGGAGTTCCGGCGGAGATCCTGGGGAGGGCGGGGCCGGCCGCATCAGGGG
>JALWJU010000115.1 GCA_026997055.1 Paracoccaceae bacterium
CCGAGATCTACACGAGGAGGATCGTCGGCAGCGTCAGATGTGTATAAGCGACGGGTGCTGCAGCAGGTGGGCATTCCCGCGCGTGCATGGGCCGGCGGGCAGATCCCCGCCCGCGGTCCCGGGAGCAGGCGGGGCGGGGGAAACGCCGCCTACATGCCCAGCGCCGCCTCTACCGCGGCGATGGCGTCGCCGCCGTCCCGGGTGGTCACGCCTTCGAGCCAGGCGTGCCAGGTATCGGGATGCGCCTTGAGCCAGGCCTTGGCGGCTTCCTTCGGATCCTCGCCCTCATCGAGGATCGCGCCCATGATCTCGTTTTCCATCGCCAGCGTGAACTTGAGGTTTTTCAGCAGCGCGCCGACATTGGGGCAGGCCTCCGCATAGCCCGCTCGGGTATTGGTATAGACCGTGGCGCCGCCGAGATCGGGGCCGAAGTAATCGTCCCCGCCGGTCAGATAGGTGAGGTCGAAATTGGCGTTCATCGGGTGCGGCTCCCAGCCGAGAAAGACGATCGGCTCGCCCCGCGACGTGGCCCGCTTCACCTGCGCGAGCATCCCCTGTTCGGAGCTTTCGACCACTTCGAAATCCTTGAGGCCGAAGGCATTGGTGTCGATCATGTCCTGGATCAGGCGGTTGCCGTCATTGCCCGGCTCGATGCCGTAGATCTTGTGATCGAGCGCCTCGCCATGGGCGGCGATATCGGCGAAATCGGCGATGCCGAGGGCGCGCGCCGGGGCGTTCACGGCGAGCGTGTATTTGGCGCCTTCGAGATTTTCGCGCACGGTGTCCACGCTGCCGGCCTCGCGATAGGGGGCGATATCGGCTTCCATGGTGGGCATCCAGTTGCCGAGGAACACGTCCACGTCGCCCTGGGCCATGGCGGTATAGGTGACGGGCACGCTCAGCAGCTTGGTGTCGGTCTCATAGCCCAGCGCCTCGAGGATCAGCGAGGTGGCGGCGGTGGTGGCGGTGATGTCGGTCCAGCCGACATCGGAGAAGGTGACCGTGGCGCATTCGTCCCCGTGGCTGCCGGCGAATGCGCCGGAGGTGGTGGCGAGCGCGCTCAGCGTACCGAGTGCGGTGGCGGTGAGGAGGGTCTTGAAGGTCATCTGGAAGCTCCCTGTCGTGGTTGGTTGACGTATTGAATAGTTTTTATTGATTGACGAGTCAATCAAATCCTGTCTAGCTCGGGATGGCAAGCATTTTCGGAGACGTCATGCCCAAGCTCGGAATGGAACCTATCAGGCGCGAGGCCCTGATCAAGGCGACAATCGACGAGATCGGCGCTGCCGGCTCGCTGGACGTCACGGTGAGCCAGATCGCCCGGCGCGCGGGGATGTCGAGCGCGCTGGCGCATCACTATTTCGGCGGCAAGGAGCAGATATTCCTCGCCGCCATGCGCCACATCCTGAGCCAGTACGGGGCCGGGATACGCGGGGCGCTGGCCGGGGCCGAGGGGCCGCGGGAGCGGCTCGAGGCGATCGTGCGCGCGAGCTTCGAGGCGGGGCATTTCCGCCCCGAGGTGATCGGGGCGTGGCTGAATTTCTACGTGCTGGCCCGGAGCCTGCCCGGAGCGGCGCGGCTGTTG
>JALWJU010000116.1 GCA_026997055.1 Paracoccaceae bacterium
GGCAAACATCGCGTCCACGTCGCGGTGGTGGCGCACAAGGCGCGGGCGGATGCGCTCCCGATAGTCGCGCCGGGCCGCCTCGATCGCCGCCAGCCCCATCGGCTCGGTAAAGAAATGCGGCGCGATCAGGCAGGCCCCGGCCACGCGCGCATCCTGCTGCTGACCGAGCCACGCGGCGGCAATCGAAGCGCCGTCGCTGTGGCCCACCAGCACCATGCGCCCGAGCCCCGCGGCCTCGAACAGCGCCGGCAGGGCGCCCGCCTCGCGCTCGAGAAAGTCGACGGGCCAGGGCAGGGGGCGCGGGCCCGAGGCGCCATAGCCCGCCCGCGACCAGGCAAAGACCCCGCAGCCGGTTGCCGCCACCAGCGCCTCGGGCAGGGCGCGCCAGATGCCGGCCGAGCCCAGCCCCTCGTGCAGCAGCACGATGCTGGGCGCCTGCCGCGGGGGCGGTCCCCAGGCGCGCGCCTCGAGCCGCACGCCCTCCACTTCGAGAAATATCTGCCCGTCCGTGCGCCACTCCATGCCCGAGGCTAGCGCGCCATGCGCCCGCTCCGCAAGGGGCGGCGGTCGCGCACGGGGCCGGGCGTCCGGGCCAGGCACGAAGGGATCGTGCCAGCCCGCCGCCGAGCCCGCCGCCGAGCCTGTCGCCAAGCCCGGCGCAGGGGTCGTTTTCGGGCAAGACTGTCGGTAACGTGTCGCAAACAGGCGATTTTCGGTTGAATTTCACGGCCCGATCGTGTTGTCTCGACGGCGCGAGTGGCGAAATGCAGCCGCAGATCATGGGGGGTTCCTTGGCCGGAGCGACAGGTGGCGACGGGTTCGTCGTATTCGATCATGTGCAAAAGAGCTATGACGGCGAGGTTCTGGTCGTCAAGGACCTGAATCTTTCCATCGCCCGGGGCGAGTTCCTGACCATGCTGGGGCCTTCGGGCTCGGGCAAGACCACCTGCCTGATGATGCTCGCGGGCTTCGAGACCGCCACCCACGGCGATATCCTGCTCGACGGCAAGCCGATCAACAACATCCCGCCGCACAAGCGCGGCATCGGCATGGTGTTTCAGAATTACGCGCTGTTTCCGCACATGTCGGTGGGCGAGAACCTGTCGTTTCCGCTGGAAGTGCGTAATATCGGCAAGGCCGAGCGCGAAGAGAAGGTCAGGCGCGCGCTCGACATGGTGCAGATGGGCGAATTCGTCAACCGCCGCCCGGCCCAGCTTTCGGGCGGCCAGCAGCAGCGCATCGCGCTGGCGCGCGCGCTGGTCTTCGAGCCCGAACTGGTGCTGATGGACGAGCCCTTGGGCGCGCTCGACAAGCAGCTGCGCGAGCACATGCAGTTCGAGATCACCCGTCTGGCCCACGATCTGGGCATCACCGTGGTCTATGTCACCCACGACCAGACCGAGGCCCTGACCATGAGCGACAATGTCGCGGTCTTCGATGACGGGCGCATCCAGCAGCTGGACGCGCCCGACAAGCTCTATGAAGAGCCGATGAACTCCTTCGTCGCCCAGTTCATCGGCGAGAACAACACGCTCTCGGGCGTGGTGCAGCAGATCAGCGGCGATACCTGCACCGTGAGGCTCGATTCGGGCGAGGTGATCGAGGCCAACCCGGTCAATGTCCACGCCCCCGGCGAGCGCACCCTGGTCTCGATCCGCCCCGAGCGGGTCGAATACAACCGCGCCCGCCTGCAGGAAGGCGCCCATACGCTCAGGGCCGAGGTGCTCGAATTCATCTATATGGGCGACGTGTTCCGCACCCGGCTCCGGGTCGCGGGCAGGGAGGATTTCATCATGAAGACCCGCAACGCACCCGATGCGGAGCGGCTCACACCCGGCCAGCAGATCGAAATCGGCTGGCTGCCACGCGATTGCCGCGCGCTGGACGCGTGAGCTCGGACCGGCGCCCGCCTGTCCGGGGGCGGCACCGGATCCGATACCGGAAACCAGATGCCGGAAACCAAAGGGAGTAACACATGAAACTGACAACGACACTGATGGCCACCAGCGCCCTGATCGCCTCGAGCCTGGCGGCGGGCGCCGAGGACATGACGCTGGTCTCCTGGGGCGGCGCCTATCAGGCCAGCCAACAGAAGGCCTATGCCGAACCCTATATGGAAATGCACCCGGATGTGAACATCATCTGGGACGAAAGCTCCGCCGAGGCCGTGGCCAAGCTGCGCGCGATGGCCGAGGCCGGAAACATCACCTGGGACGTGGTGGACGTGGTCGCCGCCGATGCGATGCGCCTGTGCGACGAAGGCCTGGCCATGGAGATCGACCCGGACACCCAGCTCGCCCCGGCCCCCGACGGCACCCCGGCCAGCGAGGATTTCGGCGACCTTCTGGTGAGCGAATGCTTCATTCCCCAGATCGTCTATTCGACCACCTTCGGCTACCGCACCGACATGGTCGGCGATACGCCTCCCGACGACATCTGCGACGTGTTCGACCTGGAAGCCTATCCGGGCAAGCGCTCGCTCGAAAAACGCCCGATCGGCAATATGGAATGGGCGCTGATCTGCGACGGCGTGCCGGATGATCAGGTCTATGACGTGCTGGCCACCGAAGAGGGGCAGGCGCGCGCCTTCGCCAAGCTCGACACGATCAAGGACAGCGTGATCTGGTGGACCGCGGGCGCCGACACGCCCCAGCTTCTGGCTGATGGCGAGGTGGTCATGGGCTCCACCTATAACGGCCGCCTGTTCAAGCTGATCGTCGAGGACAAGCAGCCGGTCGCCATGCTGTGGGATGCGCAGATGTTCGACCTCGACGGCTGGATCATCCCCGCCGGCCTGCCCGAGGATCGCAAGGCCCGGGCGCTGGACTTCGTCTATTTCGCCACCGACACCCAGCGGCTCGCGGATCAGGCCAAGTACATCTCCTACGGCCCGGCGCGCAAGTCTTCGGCGCCGCTGGTGGGCAAGCATGCGGAGCTCGGCATCGACATGGCCCCGCACATGCCCACCGACCCGGAAAACGCCAAGCGCACCTTCCTGTTCAACTACGAGTTCTGGGCCGATTACCGCGACGACCTGGATGCAAAGTTCCAGGCCTGGGTTTCCAAGTAGGCTCTTGACATGAAAGAGAAGATGCGGGGCCTCCGGGCCCCGTGTCCCGAATGACCGCCGGGAGACGGGCAATGAGCGATCAGACCAATTCAGGCCCCGTAGTGGCCGCCGATGGCCGCCCGCTGAAGCAGAGCCTGCAGCGCGCCCTGCGCCGCGAGAAGCTGCGCGCGCTGATGCTGATCGCGCCGCTCTTGATCTTCGTGCTGATCACCTTCATCGCGCCGATCGGCGACATGCTGTTTCGCTCGGTGGAAAACCGGATCGTCTCCGAGACCCTGCCGCGCACGGTGATCGCGCTCGAGGACTGGGAGTACGAGAGCGGCGAGATTCCGGGCGAGCCGGTCTTTGCCGCCCTGGCCGAAGATCTGCGCGAAGCGGTCAAGGCCAAGACCCACACCCGCCTCGGCACCCGGCTCAATTACGAGCTCACCGGCATGTCGAGCCTGTTTCGCCAGGTCGGTCGCAAGATCAGGCGCATGGACCCCGAGCAGCCCTGGCGCGAACAGTTCCTGAAGGTCAACAAGAAGTGGGGCGATCCGGAAGTCTGGGGCGTGATTCAGACCTATTCCTCGCCGATCACTGCCGGCTATTTTCTCAATGCCGTGGACCTGCGTCTGACCCCGCGCGGAGTGGAGCAGCGCCCGGAAAGCGAGCGCATCTACCTGATGCTGTTCCAGCGCACCATCCTGCTCAGCGCCCTGATCACCTTCATGACCTTCCTGCTCGGCTACCCGATCGCCTATCTGCTTTCGAACCTGCGCATGAAGACCGCCAATATACTGATGATCCTCGTGCTTTTGCCCTTCTGGACCTCGCTCCTGGTGCGCACCTCGGCCTGGAAGGTGCTGCTCCAGCAGCAGGGGGTGGTGAACGACGTGCTGGTCTGGGCCGGGATCATCGCCGACGACCAGCGCCTCGAGCTGATCAACAACGCCACCGGCACCGTCATCGCCATGACCCATATCCTGCTGCCCTTCATGATCCTGCCGCTTTATTCGGTGATGAAGACCATCCCGCCTTCTTACGTGCGCGCGGCCAAGAGCCTCGGCGCCACGCCCTTCACCGCCTTTCGCCGGGTCTATTTCCCCCAGAGCATCCCGGGGATCGGCGCCGGGGCGATCCTCGTCTTCATCCTGGCGATCGGCTATTACATCACCCCGGCGCTGGTGGGCGGGCGCTCGGGCACCTTCATCTCCAACCGCATCGCCTACCACATCTCGGTCTCGCTCAACTGGGGCCTCGGGGCGGCGCTGGGCGCGCTGCTGCTGGTGCTGGTACTGGCGCTCTATGCGCTCTACGACAAGATCGTGGGCATCGACAACGTGAAGCTGGGATAGGGGGCGCGAGATGGGAAAACTGCCGCCATATGCGACGCTCGGCGAGCGGATCTGGCATTATGCCTTCTACGTCATCTGCGCGCTGATCTTCTTCTTCCTGATCTTTCCGATCGTGGTGATCATCCCGCTCAGCTTCAACGCGCTGCCCTACTTTACCTTCACCCCGGAGATGCTGCGCCTCGACCCGGCGGGCTATTCGCTGGAGCATTACCGCGACTTCTTCACCAATTCCGACTGGCAGAAGGCGATGTGGAACTCGATCAGGATCGCGCCGATGGCGACGCTGATCTCGGTCTCGCTGGGCACGCTGGCGGCGATCGGGCTGAGCCAGAGCCATGTGCCCTTTCGCGGGCCGATCATGGCGGTGCTGATCAGCCCGATGATCGTGCCGCTGATCATCTCGGCGGCGGGGATGTATTTCTTCTATTCGCGCCTCGGCCTGCAGGGCAGCTACTGGGGCGTGGTGCTGGCGCACGCGGTGCTGGGAATCCCCTTCGTCATCATTACCGTCACCGCGACCCTGGTGGGCTTCGACCGCTCGCTGACCCGGGCCGCGGCCAGCATGGGGGCGGGGCCGGTGCGCACCTTCTTTCGAGTCCAGATGCCGCTGATCATGCCGGGAGTGATATCGGGGGCGCTGTTTGCCTTCATCACTTCCTTTGACGAGGTGGTGGTGGTGCTGTTCGTCGGTTCGGCGGGCCAGAAGACGCTGCCCTGGCAGATGTTCATCGGGCTTCGCGAAAATATCAGCCCGACGATTCTCGCGCTGGCGACGATCCTGGTGACGCTCTCGATCCTGCTGCTGACCACGCTGGAGCTTCTGCGCCGGCGCTCGGAGCGACTGCGCGGGCTGAGCCCGCAATGAAGCAGGGCCGGCGAGGCCGCGCCGAAGGGCGGCGCTCCGGCAACCTGCGGGGAGGGTTTTTCGCGCCGGTTACGAAATCTTTACCAGAATCGTTCAAGCCTGTGGGGGTGCGGCGCAAGCGGTCTTGCAGGCCCGGGCGTGCGCGACTATGACTCGGGCGGATAACTGGCGGACACACAGCGACAGGAGCAGGCGCGACATGATCGATCCGATGGAAGGGCTGAAGAGCTTCATCATACCGACGGTGGAGGAGACCACTTCGCGCGGCTCGATCCGCTACGACATCTTCTCGCGTCTGCTGAAGGAGCGGATCATCTTCGTCGCCGGCCCGGTCCAGGACGAGATGGCGACCATCATCGTCGCCCAGCTCCTGTTCCTCGAGGCGGAGAACCCGTCCAAGGAAATCTCCATGTATATCAATTCGCCCGGCGGCGTGGTCACCTCCGGCCTCGCGATCTACGACACGATGCAATATGTCAAGCCGAAGATATCCACCGTCTGCATCGGCCAGGCCGCCTCGATGGGCTCGCTCCTGCTGGCCGCCGGCGAGCCGGGGATGCGGGTCGCGCTCCCGAATGCGCGCATCATGGTGCACCAGCCCTCGGGCGGCTATCAGGGCCAGGCCACCGACATCATGATCCATGCCCGCGAAACCCAGAAGCTCAAGGACCGCCTCAACGGCATCTATGTCCGTCATACCGGGCGCAGCCTCGAGGAAGTGGAGGAGGCGCTGGAGCGCGACAAGTTCATGGATCCGGCCGAGGCAAGGGAATGGGGGCTGATCGACGATATCGTCGAAAGCCGCGCGAAGGATGGCGAGGATGGCTAGGCGCCCGCCTCTGCCGGGCGGCTAAAAGGGCGGGCGGCTAAAAGGGATTGTGCCTCCTTGCCGGCTCGCATAAGCTGAGACCGCGAAGGGGGATATGGCCCGGAGGGGCCGGGATTGGACAAGGGCTGCGGCCTGGAGAACGGATATGGCGAACAATTCCTCCAACGGCGGTGACAGCAAGAACACCCTCTATTGCTCCTTTTGCGGCAAGAGCCAGCACGAGGTGCGCAAGCTGATCGCCGGGCCGACCGTGTTCATCTGCGATGAATGCGTCGAGCTGTGCATGGATATCATCCGCGAGGAGAGCAAGTCCTCGGGGCTGAAAAGCAGCGAGGGCGTGCCCACCCCGCAGGAGATCTGCGATGTGCTCGACGATTACGTGATCGGCCAGGAGCATGCCAAGCGGGTGCTCTCGGTGGCGGTCCACAACCACTACAAGCGCCTCAACCACGCCGCCAAGGCCGGCGAGGATATCGAACTGGCCAAGTCCAATATCCTGCTGATCGGCCCCACCGGCTGCGGCAAGACCCTGCTCGCGCAGACGCTGGCGCGCATCCTCGACGTGCCCTTTACCATGGCCGACGCCACCACGCTGACCGAAGCGGGCTATGTGGGCGAGGACGTGGAGAACATCATCCTGAAGCTCCTGCAGGCCAGCGAATACAACGTGGAGCGCGCCCAGCGCGGCATCGTCTATATCGACGAGGTGGACAAGATCACCCGCAAGTCCGACAACCCTTCGATCACCCGTGACGTCTCGGGCGAGGGCGTGCAGCAGGCGCTGCTGAAGATCATGGAGGGGACCGTGGCCAGCGTGCCGCCCCAGGGCGGGCGCAAGCATCCGCAGCAGGAATTCCTGCAGGTGGACACCACCAATATCCTGTTCATCTGCGGCGGCGCCTTCGCGGGCCTCGAAAAGATCATCGCCCGGCGCGGCAAGGGCACCTCGATCGGCTTCGGCGCCGACGTGAAGGACGAGGATGCCCGCGGCATCGGCGAGATCTTTCAGGATCTCGAGCCCGAAGACCTGCTGAAATTCGGCCTGATCCCGGAATTCGTCGGTCGCCTGCCGGTAATCGCGACGCTTACCGATCTGGACGAAGATGCGCTGGTCACCATCCTCACCCAGCCCAAGAACGCCCTGGTCAAGCAGTACCAGCGCCTGTTCGAACTCGAGGATGCCAAGCTTACCTTCACCGACGACGCCCTCAGGGCCATCGCCCGGCGCGCCATCGAGCGCAAGACCGGCGCCCGCGGCCTGCGT
>JALWJU010000117.1 GCA_026997055.1 Paracoccaceae bacterium
TCCCGATGCCGATCAGCGACAAATGGGCCACCACCCGCTTCGTGGACCCGACCGACATGGCCCATGACATGCATGTGAACATCGTCACCTTCCAGCCCGGCGGGCGCATCCCCTTTGCCGAGACGCATAACATGGAGCACGGCCTCTATGTGCTCGAAGGCACCGCGCGCTACCTGCTCAACACCGACTGGATCGAGGTCGGCCCCGGCGATTTCATGTGGCTCAGGGCGTTTTGCCCGCAGGCCTGCATCGCCACCGGAGAGGGGCCGTTTCGCTACCTGCTTTACAAGGACATGAACCGCCACCCGGAGCTGGTGCTGCCATGAAAGAGGCGGGCCGCATCATCCGCACCGAGCCGCTCACGGCCGCGGCCTTTGCCCCCTTCGGCGACGTGATCGAGGCCGTGGGCGCGCCGGACATGGTGATCAACGAAGGCTTTGCCGACCGCTTCCACGACCGCGCCCGGCTCGACTTTGGCGGGGGGCGCGCCGGCATCTCGCTGTTTCGCGCCCGCCCCCGCGCGCTGCCTTACCGCTTCAGCCTGCTCGAGCGTCACCCGCTGGGCTCGCAGGCCTTCATCCCGATGCAGGCCACGCCCTGGCTTGTGATCGTCGCGCCCGACGAAAGCGGCCGCCCCGGCCGCCCCCGTGCCTTCATCGCCCAGCCGGGACAGGGGGTGAATTACCTGCGCGCCACCTGGCACGGGGTGCTGACCCCGCTCCACGAACCGGCGCTCTTTGCCGTCATCGACCGGATCGGCGATGGCAACAATTTGGAGGAACATTGGCTGGACACACCATATGTGGTAGAACACCCCCGGAAATCATGAGCCAGCACCGGATCATGCCAGATAACAATCAAGCCCGGCGAACGGGATCACGAAACCACAGGAAAGGGAGAAACATGACTGACGCAACCGCAGCAGGGGCTCGCCTGAAAGACCCCGACTACATGCCGCCCATAGGCCAGGCGGTGCCGCTTGGCCTGCAGCACGTCCTGGCGATGTTCGCCTCCAACGTGACGCCCGCCATCATCGTGGCAGGCGCCGCCGGCTTCGGCTTCGGCTCCGATCAGGGGGCGCTCGGCTTTCCCGACATGCGCTACATGATCCAGATGTCGATGCTCTTTGCCGGCATCGCCACCCTGTTTCAGACCATCGGCTTCGGCCCGGTGGGCGCGCGCCTTCCGATCGTGCAGGGCACCAGCTTTGCCTTTCTGCCGGTGATGATCCCGGCGGTGGCCGGTGCCGGTACGGCGGGCATGGCCGGGCTGATGACCGGGGTGGTGCTGGGCGGCATCTTCCACTTCCTGCTGGGCTTGGTGATCGGGAAGATCCGCTTTGCCCTGCCGCCGCTGGTCACCGGCCTCATCGTGCTGATGATCGGGCTTTCGCTCCTGGAAGTCGGCATCAAATACGCAGCCGGGGGAGTGCCGCTGATGGGCAAGCCCGAATTCGGCAGCCTCGCCAAATGGGGCCCGGCGCTGGTGGTGATCGTGGTGACGCTGGCGATCAAGTTCACCTTCCGCGGCTTTCTTTCCATCGCCGCGGTGCTGATCGGCCTGATTGCCGGCTATATCGTCGCCTGGTTCATGGGCCAGGTGAACTTCGCCAATGTCTCCAAGGCGGCCATTTTCGAGCTGCCCAGCCCGTTCAAATGGGGCTTCGAGATCAACTGGGCGATCATCATCGGCATGTGTCTCATGGCGGTGGTCTCGGCGATCGAGACCGTGGGCGATGTCTCCGGCATCACCAAGGGCGGCGCCGGGCGCGAAGCCACCGACCGGGAGATTCAGGGCGCGACCTTTGCCGACGGTCTGGGCACCGCAGTGGCCGGGATATTCGGCGGCCTGCCCAATACCTCGTTCAGCCAGAATGTGGGGCTGGTCTCCATGACCGGAGTGATGAGCCGCCATGTGGTCACCATCGGCGCGCTGTTCCTGGTCGCTGCCGGCCTCGTGCCAAAGGTCGGCGCGGTGATCAACACGGTACCGATCAACGTGCTCGGCGGCGGGGTGATCATCATGTTCGGCATGGTCGCATCGGCGGGCCTGTCGATGCTCTCGGAGGTGACCTGGAACCGGCGCAACATGGTGATCTTCGCTACGGCGCTGTCGCTGGGGCTGGGGCTGAAGCTGGTGCCCGAATCGCTGCAGCATGTGGGCAAGACCATGCAGATCCTGCTTACCTCGGGCCTGCTGCCGGCGGCGATCATCGCCATCGTGCTCAATCTGGTCCTGCCCGAAGATCTCGACTGAGCCTCACACCGGAGACATCGAACCCCCGCTTCGGCGGGGGTTTTCCTGCCGCGCGCCCGAGCGCGCCTCAGCCGGTGTAGCGGCCGTATTCCTCCACCGCATCGACCATGGCCAGCACGTTTTCGGCCGGGACGTCGTTCATCACCGTATGCACCGCGCCCAGCATGAAGCCACCGCCCGGCGCCAGGGCCTCGATCACCCGCTTCACCTCGGCGCGCACCTCGTCCGGCGTGCCGTGGGGCAGCACACGGTGTGTGTCCACCGCCCCGCAGAACACGATCCGGTCGCCGTAATTGCGCTTGAGCGACACGAGGTCCGCCATCCTGCCGGCGCTGGTCTGGATCGGATTCAGGATGTCCACGCCGATCTCGATGAAATCCTCGATCAGCGGCTCCACGTCGCCATCGGTGTGAAAGAAGACCTTGGCCTTCGTGCGCTCCCTGATGAAGCGGATGAAGTCGGCGTGGATCGGCTTGAGCATCTCGCGATACATCTTCGGCGACATCATCAGGCTGCTCTGGGTGCCCAGATCGTCGCCGATCTTGATCATGTCCACATTGTCGCCCAGTTCCTCGAGAAAGGCGCCCATCAGCTCCTTGCACAGTTCGGCATTCTTGCGCAGGAGCGCGACGGCGAACTCCGGGTGCAGGGCCATGTTGAGCAGGAAGCTTTCGAGCCCCTGCATGGCCATGGCGCGCTCGAAGGGAAACAGCAGCCAGGGCGTGGCGAGGATCGCATATTCGCCGGCCTCGGCGAGCGCGCGGGCCTCGGCGCGCACATGGGCGATGCGGGTAGGGTCGCGCATGTCGGGCCAGCCCTCATAGGCCTCGAGTTCCTCGATCGTGGTGGCATCGCGCAGGGGATGCACGCCGGGGAACCACTCGCCGGGGGCGATTTCCATCGCCCCGCTGCCCCAGCTGTCGATATAGTCCGAATGCGGCGGGCGGGCGCGGTTGCGCGCCAGCACATGGGCGGGCTCCAGGTCGCGCACCCCGCGTACGTCGCTCTTCAGCCGGCGCAGGGTGGCCTCGTCCACCAGGGCGGTGCCAAGCTCGGGCCATTGGTAGAGATACTCATCCGGCGCGCTGATCCCGGCCAGGCGCTTGATCTCGCGATAGGGTTTCATCTTGATGCCGGTGGCGTTGGAGACCCCCAGCACGATCGGCACCCGGTCGGGCTCTTCGTGGTTGATGGCTGCCAGAACGCGCTCGCGCGAAGAATAGACCATGGATGCCCCCGCCTGCTGTTGGCCCTGCCGCGCCGGGCGAGGGTAGCGGCAATGGCCGGGCGGAACAAGACTGCCCGCGGGCTGGGCTGCGGGGCGGAGACGATTTTTCGCAGAAAAATCGTGCCTCCGGCGGGAGTATTTGAGCCAAGATGAAAGGGGGCTACAGCACCCGGCTGAGGAATTCGGCGGTGCGGGGTTCGCGCGGGCGTTCGAAAAGCTGCTCGGGCGGGCCTTCCTCGAGGATGCGCCCGGCATCGAGGAAGCAGACCTTGTCGGCCACTTCGCGAGCAAAGCCCATTTCGTGGGTGGCGAGGATCATCGTCATGCCCTCGGCCTTGAGCTGGCGCAGCACGTCGAGCACCTCGCCGACAAGCTCGGGGTCGAGCGCGGAGGTTACCTCGTCAAACAGCATCACCTCGGGCTTCATCGCCAGCGCGCGAATGATCGCTACCCGCTGCTGCTGGCCGCCCGACATCTGGTCCGGGTAATGGCCCATCCGGTCGGCGAGGTTGAACCGCTCGAACAGCGCCTCGGCCATGGGCCGCAGTTCGGCCCGGCTCCTGCCGGTGATCCGGCGCGGGGCGAGCAGGACGTTTTCGAGCGCGTTCATGTGCGGAAACAGGTTGTAGCTCTGAAACACCATGCCGATGCGCTGGCGGATCGGCTGGGGGTCCTGCTCCGGGTCGGTGATCTCGAGCCCGTCGAGCAGGATGCGCCCGTCATCCACCGGCTCGAGCAGGTTGATGCAGCGCAGGAGCGTGGACTTGCCCGAGCCCGACGCGCCGATCAGGCAGACCATCTCGCCTTCGTTCACGGCAAGGTCGATCCCCTTGCAGACCACGTTGGCGCCGAATTTTTTCCACAGGTCGATGATCTCGAGCTTCATGGCGCCCCGCTCCCCCCTCAGCTTTGCCGGCGCTGCTGGCGGGCGATCATGCGGTCCACCGCGCGGGTCGCCGGCACCGTGACCACCAGAAAGATCAGCGCCGCCCCCACATAGGGGGTGAAATTGGCGTAGAGCGATTTGTACACTCCCGCCTGGCGGAAGATCTCGACCGGGCCGATGAAGGAGACCAGTGCCACGTCCTTTTGCAGCGAGATGAGGTTGTTCATCGCTGCCGGGATCACCCGGCGGATCGCCTGCGGCAGCACCACGAAGCGCATCATGTCGCCATGGCTCAGTCCCAGCGATACCGCCGCCGCGCGCTGGCTTTCGTGGATCGATTCGATCCCGGCGCGATAGACCTCGGCCACATAGGCCGAGTAGGACAGCACCAGCGCCACCGTGCCCCAGATATAGGGGCTGTTCCAGGGTCGGGGCAGGCCGAGGCCGGGGATGCCGAAGCCGATCAGGTAGATCACCAGGATCACCGGCACGCCGCGAAACAGGTCGCTGTAGAGGATCGCAAAGAGCTTCAGCGGGTAGAGCGCGGGGCTGCGCGCATCGCGCATCAGAGCCAGCACCAGCCCCCAGACCGCGATCAGCGGCGCGCACCACAGGAACATGGCCACATCGAGCCAGAAGGCCTCGAGCAGCTTGGGGAAGGTCTTCACGAATACCGCTTCATTGAAAAAGGCCTTCTGCACCTTTTCCCAGCCCGGCGTCATGGGCACCAGGATGACGATTGCGGCAATCGCGATCGCCGTGCTGGCCGCGGCGATCAGCATCGAGCGCCGCCGCTCGCGCCGCTCGCGCCGTTCGCGCCGGCTCAGGCCGGATTCGCGGCCCGCGGCGCCGGAGCCTGCCGGCGCCGCCTGTCTTTCAGAGGCCCCCACGCGCGCTTACTTGATTACCGGCACGCCGGTTGCGTCCTGCAGCCATTCGGCCTCGATCCTGGCCAGGGTGCCGTCCTCGCGCATCGATTCGATTGCGCCATTTGCGCAATCCCGGAGCGGGTTGCCCTCTTCGAAGACCAGCCCCAGCTCGTCCGGGCTGTCGCCGCCGGTCTCGAACTGGCCAAGCACCACGCCGTCATCGAGCAGCACCGCCGCCGTGAACAGCGCCGAGGGCAGGTCGAGCATGATCGCGTCCACCTGCCCGGCCTTGAGCGCCTCGACCGAGTCGGCGACATCGTTATAAAGCAGCATCGAGGCATCCGGCGAGATCAGTTCCTGGATCAGTCCCGGCGCCGTGGTGCTCTCGACCGCACCCCATTTCAGGGTCTTGAGCGATTCGACCGTCGGCTCGGCTCCGGCATCCACTGCCGGCTGGCGCACCACGACCGACTGGGCGGCAGTATAGTAGGGCGCGGAAAAGTCGATGAATTCGTCCCGCTCCGGGGTGATCGAATATTGCTGGATGTTGAAGTCGAAATTCTTCGCCCCCGGCTGGATCGCCTCGTCAAAGGAGGTGCGCACCCATTTCACCGCATCGCCCTCGAAGCCCATGCGCCGGGCGATTTCCAGCGCCACGGCGGCCTCGAAGCCCTTGCCGGTCTCGGGCGCGTCGTCGATCACCCAGGGGAAATAGGCCGGGTTGCCGGTGGCGATGGTCAGCACGCCGTCGGTGAGCGTCTTGCCCGCCGCGCAATCGCCCGCAGCCCAGGCACCACTGGCCACCGCCCCCAGCCCCAGGGCCGCGATCCCCGCTTTCATCAAATCCTTCATTCTCTCTCCCTCCTTGCAAAAGCGCCCGCCAGCGGCGGATACACCCTGTGAATCGCCCATACCTTGCCCGACTTCACCCGCAGAATCCAGCAATGGCACGGTTTTGCGCACAGCGTTTGACATTTGCCGCAAATGTCCCGAGCCTGCGGCAAACGTCCCCGAGGCTCCGATGACCGATTTCAGCGCCACCAGACAGATGTTTCACCTGCCCGAAGGGGTGATCTACCTCGATGGCAATTCGCTCGGCCCCCTGCCGCGCGCCGCCGCCGCGCGGCTCGGGCAATGCGCACGCGAGGAATGGGGCGAGATGCTGATCACCGCCTGGAACCGGGCCGGCTGGATGGAGCAGCCCGCCCGCATCGGCGACCGGATCGCCCGGCTGATCGGCGCCGAGCCGGGCCATGTGGTGCTGGGCGATACGCTCTCGATCAAGCTCTACCAGGCACTGGCAAGCGCGCTGGAGATGCGCCCGGAGCGCCGGGTGATCCTCTCGGACAGCGGCAATTTCCCGAGCGACCTCTACATGGCCCAAGGGCTGATCGCCTCGCTGGGGCGCGGCCACCGGCTGGTGACCCCGCCGCCTGAGGAGGTGGCAGAGCATATCAGCGAGGAGGTCGCGGTGCTGATGCTGACCGAGGTCGATTACCGCACCGGCCGGCGCCACGACATGAAGGCGCTCACCCGCGCCGCCCATGCAGCGGGCGCGCTGGTGATCTGGGATCTCGCCCATTCCGCTGGCGCGCTGCCGGTGGATCTTGCCGCCGCCGGCGCCGATTTCGCCGTGGGCTGCACCTACAAGTACCTCAATGGCGGCCCCGGCGCGCCCGCCTTCATCTACACCGCCCCGCGCCTTGCGGAACGCGCGCGCCCGGCGCTCGCGGGCTGGCTCGGCCATGAGGCGCCCTTTGCCTTCGCGCCCGAATACCGCCCCGCACCCGGCATCGAGCGGATGCGCGTGGGCACGCCCCCGGTGCTGCAGATGGCCGCGCTCGATGCGGCGATGGACATCTGGGACGGGGTGGACATGGACGCGCTGCGCGCCCGCTCCATTGCGCTTTCCGAGCGCTTCATCGCCGCTGTCGAGGCCAGCTGCCCCGAACTCACCCTCGCCTCCCCGCGCGCGCCGGAGCAGCGCGGCAGCCAGGTCTCCTTCCGTTTCGAGCACGGCTATGCCGCCATGCAGGCGCTGATCGCCCGCGGCGTGATCGGCGACTTTCGCGCGCCCGACATCATGCGCTTCGGCATCACCCCGCTCTATATCGACGAAACCG
>JALWJU010000118.1 GCA_026997055.1 Paracoccaceae bacterium
GGCATTGATCTGCGTTGCCAGCGCCTCCTCTTCCTCGGCCCGGTCCACCGCCGTATAGGCGGCGGCATTGATGACCGCATCGGGCGCATGTGTCTCCAACGCCGCCAGACAAGTCTCTGGCGCGGTGAAATCCGCCTCTTCGCGGCCCAGCGCGACAAGCGCAGCGCGCCGCTGCAATTCGCGCGCCACCTGCCCGGACCTGCCGAAGACGAGGATCTTCATGCACCCCGCCCCAGGCGCTTGCCGACCCCGTCGCGCCCCTGCAGGGCGCGCCACCAGGGCTCGTTGTCGAGATACCATTGCACGGTCTGCGCCAGCCCCTCATCGACCGTATAGGAAGGCCGCCAGCCAAGCTCCTCGCGCATCCGGCGCGGGTCGATCGCATAGCGGGCATCATGGCCGGGGCGGTCGGCGACAAAGGTGATCAGTTCGCCGTGGGGCGCGGCGCCGGGGCGTTTGGCATCGAGGATGGCGCAGAGCTTATGCACCAGTTCCAGATTGCTGAGCTCGTTCTCGCCGCCGATATTGTAGCTCTCGCCGATGCGCCCGCGCGCGAGCACCTCGAGCAGCGCCTCGGCGTGGTCCTCCACATGCAGCCAGTCGCGCACATTCTCGCCGCGCCCGTAGATCGGGATCGGCCTGCCCGCCAGCGCGTTCAGAATCACCACCGGGATCAGCTTTTCCGGGAACTGGTAGGGGCCGTAATTGTTGGAGCAGTTGGAGAGCACCACCGGCAGGCCATAGGTCTCGCCCCAGGCGCGCACCAGGTGGTCGCTGCCGGCCTTGGAGGCGGAGTAGGGCGAGCGCGGCGCATAGGGGCTCTCTTCGGTGAACTTGCCCTCGGGGCCGAGACTGCCGAATACCTCGTCGGTCGAGATATGGTGAAAGCGGAAGCCCTCGGGCCGCCCCCGCCCCTGCCAATAGGCACGCGCGGCCTCGAGCAGGGTGAAGGTGCCGACCAGGTTGGTCTGGACAAAGGCGGTCGGGTCGTCGATGGAGCGGTCCACATGGCTTTCGGCGGCAAGGTGCATGATCGCATCGGGCCGGTGCCTGTCCAGCAGGGCGTCCATGGCGGCACGGTCGCAGATATCCGCCTGCTCGAAGGCATAGCCGGGATGGTCGGCCACGCTGGCCACGTTGTCGAGGCAGGCGGCGTAGGTGAGCTTGTCCACGTTGACCACCGCGTGGCCGCGCGCGATCGCCAGCCGCACCACCGCCGAGCCGATGAAGCCCGCGCCGCCGGTCACCAAGAGCTTCATGGCGTGGCCCCGTAGGCAAAGGGGCTGTCGAAATCGGCGAGGCGCCCGGCGGCGGCGTCCTTTTCCGAGAGCACCGGCGCCTCTCCGCCGAGCCCCCAGTCAATGCCGATATCCGCATCGTCCCAGAGTAGCGCGCCTTCGGTCTCGGGGGCGTAGTAATCGGAGCACTTGTAGATGATTTCCGTATCCGGCGCGCGGGTCACGAAACCATGGGCAAAGCCCTCGGGGATCAGCAGCTGGCGCCCGTTTTCCGGGCTCAGTTCCACCCCGTACCAGCGCCCGTAGGTGGGGCTGCCCCTGCGGATATCCACCGCCACGTCAAACAGCACCCCGCGCCCGCAGCGCACCAGCTTGGCCTGGGCGGCAGGCGGCGCCTGGAAATGCAGGCCGCGGATGGTGCCGGCGCGGGCGGAAAGCGAGTGGTTGTCCTGCACGAAGTCGGTCGTGATCCCGGCCTCGGCAAAGGCCCTGCGGTTCCATGTCTCTTCGAAAAAGCCGCGATGGTCGCCAAAACGCGCGGGCGTGATCAGCAGCAGGCCGTCGATGGGGAGCTTTTCGATCTTCACCACATACCCCTGAACTTGAAGCCCTTTCATAACCCAACTGGCAGATGTTGCAACTCCCGCCCCGGCGGAGGCGCGAAAAAACCCCGCCGCAAGGGCGGGGTCAGTGGGTGCTGTGCAAGTCAGGCCACAGGCACCGGCGGTGCACCCTGGTTTCTTGTGAGAGGTCAGACCATCTCGGCGCGGATCTGCTGGCGCAGGATGTCGATCGGGATCTTCTTGCCGTCGCGCCTGAAGTGCCAGTAGGTCCAGCCGTTGCAGCTGGGCGCGCTTTCCAGCGCGGCGCCGACCTGGTGGATCGAGCCCCTGGCCTCGCCCGCGATCAGGGTGCCGTCGGCGCGCACCTTGGCGGTCTGGCCGCGCGGGCTGATCAGCACTTCGCCGGGGCGCAACATGCCGCGCTCGACCAGCTGGCCGAAGGGCACGCGCGGCTGGGCACGCTTGGAGCGGGTGGTTTCCAGCGCCTCGCGGTCGAGCCTGCGCACCCGGGCGATGCGCTTTTCGGCTACCTTGCGGTAGGCCTCTTCGCGCTCGATGCCGATGAAATCGCGCCCGAGCATCTTGGCCACGGCGCCGGTGGTGCCGGTGCCGAAGAAGGGGTCGAGCACCACGTCGCCGGGATTGGTGGTGCCCACCAGCACCCGGTGCAACAGCGCCTCGGGCTTCTGGGTCGGATGGGCCTTGTTGCCGTTTTCGTCCTTGAGCCGCTCATGGCCGGTGCAGATCGGCAGCACCCAGTCCGAGCGCATCTGGATGCCTTCGTTCAGCGCCTTCAGCGCCTCGTAGTTGAAGGTATATTTCGCCGCCTCGTTGCGCGAGGCCCAGATCATGGTCTCGTGGGCATTGGTCAGGCGCTTGCCGCGAAAGTTCGGCATCGGGTTCGACTTGCGCCAGACCACGTCGTTGAGGATCCAGTAACCCTGATTCTGAAGCTCGGCGCCGACACGGAAGATATTGTGATAGGAGCCGATCACCCAGATCGCGCCATTGGGCTTGAGCAGGCGGCGGGCGGCCTTGAGCCAGGCGCGGGTGAAGCGGTCATAGGCGCGGAAGCTGTCGAAATGGTCCCAGTCGTCATCCACCGCATCGACCCTGGAGTTATCCGGCCGGTGCAGATCGCCCTTGAGCTGGAGATTGTAGGGCGGATCGGCAAAGATGAGATCCACGCTCGCCTCGGGCAGGCCGTTCATCACCTCGATGCAATCGCCTGCGAGAATCGTATTGAGCGGCAGCTTGCCTGCCTCTTTCGTCTTTGCTATTGCCACGTTACTGCCTCGCGGTTATTGCGGCGCCTTCTGGCGCTCGTTGTTGAGGCAGATTCTGGGTCAAAGGCGATTCGGCGTCAAATTCTTTTTTGAATCAAGAGGTTAACTTTTTCCTTGATACAAGATATTGTGGACCGGCTTGAACGAACGCCTATGATGTGGGGTCACGCCCAGATCTTGAAGCGCGGCTTTGTGGCTTTTTGATGGATATCCCGCATTTGTTCTCCAGCCATAGCCGGGGTGCTGTTGCGCCAAGTCCACCATGACACGATCCCGGCAGATTTTCGCCACGATCGAGGCCGCGGCGATGGAGAGCGAGCGGGTGTCGCCCTTGGTGACCGGCTCGGCCGAAAGGCTGAGGTCGCGCGGCAGCAGGTTGCCGTCAACCAGCACATGATCGGGGACCACCGGCAGCAGGCCGATCGCCCGCACCATCGCCAGATGCGCGGCGCGCAGGATGTTGAGCCGGTCGATCTCGGCCACGCTGGCATGGGCGACGGCGACCTGCGCACTGGCCACGATCTCCCCGAACAGCGCCTCGCGCCGCCTGACGGTGAGCTTTTTCGAATCGTCGAGGCCGGCGGGGATATTGCCGGGGTCGAGGATCACGGCGGCGGCGGTCACCGGCCCGGCCAGCGGCCCGCGCCCCACTTCATCGACCCCGGCGACACGGAGAAGCCCGCGCTCCATCGCGGCGCGTTCGAGAGAAAAGTCGGGGCCGGGTCCGCTCATGCGACCTGTCTTGCCGATCCGGGCAATCCGCGCAACAAAAAAGGCGGGAGCGAACTCCCGCCGGTTTGGTCATGAAAAGGTCTTGGTAATGAGGTTGCGGCGATCAATCGTAATAGATGCGATAGCCGTGTTCCTGCAGGCAGCGCGGACGATAGACCTTGGTCGTGCGCAGGTAGCCGTAGCGGTCGAAGTAGCGCAGCGTGCCCTTGCAGGAGGAAGGCAGGCGGTAATATCCGCCAAACTCGTTGCGCAGGCAGGAATCGCTGAAGGCCGCACGCTCGCCGTTCGGCGTGTCGTAGGACTTGAGGCAACTGTCCGGCAGGCGCTTGTGGCGCGGCACGGTGATGGTGACGCCGCCGCGCCGCCCGGCTTCATTGGAGACGATCAGACCGAACAGGCCCAGCGCTACCATGGCGGCGACGAAATCACCATTGCGCAGAGGGCGGCCATGCGCCTCGGCAGAGGCGGAGGCGATGGGAGAAACGGCAACCGCCAGCGCCAGGGACGCGGCGACAAGCGGCTGCAGAAGCTTGCGGGAGAGGGTGGTGGACATGGGCTTTCCTTTCGGGTTTCTGCGTGAGATTCGCATTGGCCGGGGGCGTGCCAATGCTTGATGCCCCGATCCTGTCCCGGTCCCGCCCGGCTAGACAATATCGGCGCCCGGTTATGGGATAACCGCCGATTTCACCCCCTTTGCCGCCGGCTTGTTATTGTATATCAGTGACCCGCTCCCCATGACTGAGACCATGATGAAACAGCTCCTACATACGGTCGCCCTGGCCACGGCCCTCGCCCTCCCCGCGCTCTCGGCGCAGGCGGGATGCTATGCGGACTACAAGGCCAAGCGCGACAACCCGCTGAAGCTCCACTACGGCGTGGTGCAGCTTCCGGACAGCGCCTGCGGCTCCACTCAGGCCGCGGCACGCAATATCTCCCAGCGCCTTGCCCGCAATGGCTGGGTTCTGCTAAACGTGCTCTCGATCTTCGACCAGAACGGTTTGGCCCAGAGGAGAAAGAGTGCCGGAGAATATTACCTACGCTACTGACATCCGGCGCTCCGGCGGGCGCGTGGTGGTCTATGGGATGATCGCGATCGTGGCAATCCTGCTGGTTGCCGCGGTCCTGTTGTTCATCAACCTGCCCGACGCCAATGCCTTCAACGAGCGGGTCGAGCAGATCTTCGTGCAGAATGATGACCTGACCTCCGGCGCCGAGATCAAGCTGCTGGAGATTCTCGCCCAGTCCGGCACCTCCTTTGCCGAGACGCTGACCTCCTATCGCATGGTCATCTTCGTGCTGCTGGTCTTTGCCACCGCGATGATGATCGCCGCGCTGGTATTTCTGCTCACCATCATCACGCTCAACAAGCGCATGGGCGAGATCGAGCGCGCCGGCATCCAGGTCTCATCGCTGCTGATCAGCCGCGACGAGCGCACCGTTTACCTCAACAACATGGAATTCACCCTGACCAAGGCCGCCATCGAGACCCTCAGCGTGCTGGCCGAGGCACGGATGGACGAAGAGGTGCTCTCGGGCGCCGAGATCGAGGCGATGATTTCCGGCCGCCCCGCCGCCGAATGCGACGAGGCCGCAGGCGCGACCCGGATCAAGCGCCTGCGCGATGCCCTGGGCAACCAGCTGATAAGCGAGCTTCTGGTCAAGACCATCACCCGGCGCGGCTACATGCTGGCGATCGACAAGGACGTGATCCGCATGATCTGAGCCCGGGATCCGCGCACGGGCCTACAAATCCAGGAAATACCCGTCCACCCGCCGCCAGAAATGCAAGAGGTCGCGGGCGCGAGCCGGGCTGTGGCCCATGCTTTCGATCGCATAGACATCCGCCGCCAGCAGCGCCGCCAGCCTGTAGGCAAAGGGACCGATACCGCTGGCGGCGGTTTCCTGGCGGATCGTGTCCTCCGCCGTCGCCGCCGCGCTGGTCAGGGCAAAGACAACCGCGAGCGCCGGCTCTCCCGGCCACTTCATGCACATCTTGCGCACCAGTGCCCGACGCCGCTTGTCACTCCCGGATGTCAATTCTTCCAGTGCGAAGGCGATCATATCGTCGATCGGCGTATCGCGCATGCTCCCGTTACTCGCACTCCACCCCCGTGGACACTTTCCGATACCCTATGCGATTTTTGCCATACGGCCTAACAGAATCAGGGAACCAGTCTGTTTACGCCCGGCATTTGCGGCAAATCCCTGCAAAATGCGCAGGAACTGGCGACCCCGGCAGGATTCGAACCTGCAACCTGCCCCTTAGGAGGGGGCTGCTCTATCCAGTTGAGCCACGGGGCCGCTGCACGCTGATAGGCGAAAAGGGCGCGGCTTGTCCATAGGCGGCGCTGCGCGATACGGCGATTGCGGCGGCTTGTGGTCCGTGCCGGCACCTCCTAACCTGTGGCGGCTGACGGGCAGGCGGCCAAACGGGGATCACGAGGGTGAAATGAGCAGGCATGTTGCCATCATCGGCGCCGGGATCGTCGGGGTTTCCACCGCCATCTGGCTGCAGCGGGCCGGCTTTCGGGTGACGCTTTTCGAGCGCGAGGCGGCGGCGGGCGAGGGCGCGAGCTATGGCAATGGCGGGGTGCTGGCCTCCTGCGCCATGGTGCCGGTGACGGTGCCGGGCCTGATCGGCAAGGCACCGAAGATGCTGCTGTCGCGCGACGAGCCGCTGTTCCTCAAATGGCGCTACCTGCCGCGCCTGGCTCCCTGGCTGCGCCGTTTCCTCAGCCATGCCAATGGCGAAGACACGCAGCGCATCGCCGCCGGGCTGGCGGCGCTGATCGGCGATTCGCTGGCCGAGCACCAGGCGCTTGCGGCCGGCACCGGGGCGGAGCGCTGGCTGATCCCGAGCGAATATCTCTATCTCTACCGCAACCGGGGCGAATTCGAGGCCGAAAGCTTCGCCTGGTCCCTGCGGGCGGCACATGGCATTGGCTGGGACGAACTGGAGGGGATGGACTTTCGCACCTTCGATCCGGTCTTTTCGCCGGATTACGCCTTCGCCATCCGCATGGGCAACCACGGGCGCATCAGCGACCCCGGCGCTTATGTCAAGGCCCTGGCCGCGGATATGGTGGCGCGGGGCGGGCGGCTGATCCGCGCCGAGGTCAGCGACGTGATCCGCGAAGGCGGGCGGGTGATCGGGCTGCGCGCGCAGGGCGAGACGCTCGCCTGCGACACGGTGGTGCTGGCGGCGGGGGCATGGTCGGCGGGGCTGGCCCGGCGGATGGGGGTAAAGGTGCCGCTGGAGAGCGAGCGGGGCTATCACCTGGAGCTGATCGAGCCTTCCTTCATGCCCCGGGCGCCGGTGATGCTCTCGGCGGGCAAGTTCGTCATCACCCCGATGGAAGGGCGGCTGCGCCTCGCCGGGATCGTCGAGTTCGGCGGGCTCTCGGCCCCGCCCTCAGAGGCGCCGCTGGCGCTGCTCAGGCGCTACCTGCGCCAGGCGATGCCGCGCCTGCGCTGGAAATCGGAGCAAGGCTGGATGGGCCACCGCCCGACCCTGCCCGATTCGCTGCCGGTGATCGGG
>JALWJU010000119.1 GCA_026997055.1 Paracoccaceae bacterium
GGTCGGCCGCCGGTGGGGGATGTCGGACTTGACGATATCGCCTCTGCGGACGGCCGGGAAGTCGTATTGCTCGGCCCATTTCACCGGGTTGCCCTCGCGATAGGTCGAGGCCTCGCCGGCCTTGAATGCCTCGAACACCACGTCGCCATCGCCGTAGAAGTCGTAGCGGATCTCGTCGAGATTGGCCTGTCCGCGCATGAAGGGCAGGTCGCGGCCCCAGTAATCGGGATTGCGCCGCAGCACCAGGTAGCGGCCGGTCTCGAAATCGTCGATCACATAGGGGCCGGTGCCGATCGGCACCAGATCGACCCCGGATTCGGTGAAGTCGCGCCCCTCCCACTGGGCCTTTTTCAGGATCGGGCGCATGCCGATGATCAGCGCCAGTTCGCGGTCGTCGGTGGCGAAGGTGAAGCGCAGCGAGCGCGGGCCGGTCTGCTCCATGCGCGCGACCTGCTCCCAGGCGGCGCGGTAGCGCGGGTGGCCCTTTTCGCCGAGGATGCGGTAGGACCACATCACGTCCTCGATCGTCACCGGGGAGCCGTCGGAAAAGCGCGCCTCGGGGCGCAGGGTAAACTCGACCCATTCGCGATCCGGCCCGGTCTCGATACTCTCGGCCAGCAGGCCGTAAAGCGTGAAGGGCTCGTCATAGGAGCGGCCCATCAGGCTCTCGAACACCATGAAGCGCAGCTGCCAGGGCGCGCGCCCCTTGCGGATGAAGGGGTGGAGCGAATCGAAGCCGCCCGATTCGGCAAAGACGATTCGCCCCCCCTTGGGCGCATCCGGGTTGGCCTGGGGGAGGTGGTCGAAATCCGCCGGCAGCGCCGGCTCGCCATACATGGCGATTCCGTGGCGGGGCTCGGCCTGCGCGCCCCCCGGCAGGGCGGGCAAAAGGAGCGTTGCAATAAAGGCGATTCTGGCGATATGGGCGAAAAACTCCGTGCGCATTTGCGAAACAATCCCCGCTTTTGCCTTGTTTGTCTGGGGATCAGACTAATGGTCAAAACCCGCCATTACAAACTTTTAGCTTGGCTCGGCGGGGATTTGGGGCTATAAACACCTTACTGCTCGATAGGTTTCTTGCCTGTATGAAACCTGCCTCAACAACTTGACGCCCGCCTTGTGCGGGCGTTTTTTTTGGGGGGAGGGCATGAACGCCGGAAGGATCGGGCGCGCCCCGGCTGAAGCCGCCTTTCTCAGGCGAGCTCTCTCACCCAGCCCCGGCGGGGCCTCATTGCTTCTCTGCCTTTTCCAGCTTCTCCTGGGCCTTCAGCCACAGATCTTCGGCCCTGCCGATGGCCTCTGTCACTTCGGCGTATTTCTTCTGCCAGACTTCCATCTGCGCGACTTTCCCGCCCTCATACAGCGCCGGGTCGGCCAGCCGGGCGGCGAGCCTGTCGCGCATCTCGGCGAGCTTTTCGAGCCGCGCTTCGGCCTTTCTGAGATCGGCGCGCAGCGCCAGCAGGGTGTCGCGGCTGGCGCGCCTGGCCTTTTCCGCGCGCGCCTTGTCCTTCTTCGCCTTCGCGCCCTCGCTGCCCGTATCGCTCGCAAGCAGCAGGCGGCGATAGGCCTCGAGATCTT
>JALWJU010000120.1 GCA_026997055.1 Paracoccaceae bacterium
GGGCCGCCGAGGCGCTGGCCAATGGCCGGCCCTATCACGGCCCCGCGCCTCTGGGCGCCTGGGGGGCGGCCACCGAGGTCTCCAACGGCAAGGACACCCCCTCGGGCCACTGGGAGATCGCCGGCGTGCCGGTGCCCTTCGACTGGACATATTTTCCCGACACCGTGCCCGCCTTTCCCGACCATCTCACCCGCGCCATCGCCGAGGCCGCCGGCACCGATGGAGTGCTCGGCAACAAGCACGCGTCGGGCACCAAGATCATCGCCGATCTGGGCGCCGAGCATCTCAAGACCGGCTGGCCGATCGTCTATACCTCGGCCGACAGCGTGGTGCAGATCGCCGCCCATGAGGAAGGCTTCGGCCTCGAGCGCCTGCTGGACTTGTGCGAATCGGTCGCGCCCATGGTGCACGAAATGCGCGTGGGCCGGGTCATCGCCCGCCCCTTCATCGGCACGCCCGAGGCGGGCTTCACGCGCACCGTCAACCGGCGCGACTACGCCCTCGCCCCCCCTTCGCCGACCCTGTGCGACTGGGCATATGATGCCGGGCGCGCGGTCCATGCGGTGGGCAAGATCGGCGACATCTTCGCCTATCGCGGCATTACCGATATCCGCAAGGGCACCGATGCCGAGCTGATGGCACATCTCAAGGATCTCATGGACACGGCCGGGGAGGGCAGCCTGACATTCGCCAATTTCGTCGAGTTCGACACCCGCTTCGGCCACCGGCGCGATGTGGCGGGCTATGCGCGCGCGCTCGAGTGGTTCGACAGCCATGTGCCCGATCTGCTCGCGCGCGCGCGGCCGGGCGATCTGGTGCTGTTCACCGCCGATCACGGCAACGATCCGACCTGGCCCGGCACCGACCACACCCGCGAGCGCGTGGCGGTAATGGCCCACGGGCTGGGGGCGCGCGCGTTCGGCCTGATCGGATTCGCCGATATCGGCGCCACGGTGGCCGATCATCTCGGCTTACCTGAGCGCGGCGCCGGGAGGAGCCTGCTATGAGCCTCGCCCGCCTGCCCAAGGTAGAGCTGCATCTGCACCTCGAAGGCGCCGCGCCGCCGGCTTTCATCCGTGGGCTGGCGGCGGAGAAGGGCTTGGACATTTCGCACATTTTCACCCCCGAAGGGGGGTATGAATACCGCGATTTCCTGCACTTTCTCGACATTTACGAGGCGGCGACCTCCGTCCTCCAGAGCCCCGAGGATTTCGCCCGGCTGGTCGGGGCGGTGCTGGCCGAAAGCGCCGCGCAGGGGGTGATCTACACCGAGGCCTTTCTCAGCCCCGATTTCTGCGGCGGGCGCGATCTGGGCGCCTGGCTCGAATATGTGGCCGCCATGCGCGAGGCGGCCGCGCGCGCCGAGGCCGCCCACGGCATCATCCTGCGCGGGGTGATCACCGCGATCCGTCATTTCGGCCCCGAAAAGGCGCGCGAGACCGCCCTTTGCGCCCGGGAAAGCGCGGGTGATTTCATCACCGGATTCGGCATTGCCGGCGACGAGAATGCGGGCGAACTGGTGGATTTCGCCTATGCCTTCGACATGGCGCGCGAGGCCGGGCTGGGGCTCACGGC
>JALWJU010000121.1 GCA_026997055.1 Paracoccaceae bacterium
CATGGCCGATAACCTCTCACTTTCCCTTGACGCCAATGAAATGGCGCTGCGCGCTTCTCTGAAGCAGGTGAGAGATTATCTTGCGGATTGCGGCTTTTCGGAGAGCTTCCTCGGGAATGTGGAGATCGTTCTGGCCGAGGCGGTGAACAATGTGATCGAACATGCCTATGCGGAGATGCCGGATGGGCGGATCGACATGCGCCTGGAAAGGACGGATACGGGGATCGTCATTTTCCTTGAGGATGAAGGAGTGGAGATGCCCGGCGGCGTGGCGCCGGCAGGCAGGTCGCATGATCTCGATGTCGATGTGGATAACCTGCCGGAGGGGGGATTTGGATGGTTCCTCATCCGTACCCTGACCGACCGGCTCGAATTCAGCCGGATCGGGAAGCGCAATCGGCTCTGCATGCACATGCAGGCGAATCAGGGCGCTTCGTGAGCCCGAGGTGAGGCGAATCTCGTGCTGGATCCTCTGAGCGATTCACATGTCGGAAATGTGGTCGTTGCCAATTCCGGGAGAATTCCGTTGCAGAAGGCGAGATCGTTTCGCATGCTGCAAGGTGAAGCGGGCGATCGGTTCGAAAAGCCGCATTCTTGCCATAATCACTTCCAAAACTGGCCCAAAAGAAGGGCGATACAGTACGGGTAGCTGCATAGGCTTCCCTCGGCGCCGCGTTTAACAGCCCCCACCCAGTGCGCGGCGTCGAGGACTTTTCCCCGAAATTGTTGGCTTCCCGGCTTTCGGCGCATAGGCTGCGAGCGATATTGCGACAGGAGAATCCATGCGCGATTTTCACCGGCCCGGCCGTTCCGCCGTTTACGCAACCAACGGGATGTGTTCCACCTCTCACCCTCTGGCGTCCAGAGTGGCCATTGACGTGCTGCGCGAGGGAGGGAATGCGGCCGATGCCGCCATTGCCGCGGCGATGGTGCTGAACATCTGCGAGCCGCAGATGACCGGGCTGGGGGGTGATTGTTTCGCCCTGATCAAGCCGGCGGGCGAGGAGCGCATCCTGGCGCTCAACGGTTCCGGGCGCGCGCCTGCGGGGCTGGACGGCGAAGCGCTTCGGGAAAGCGGGCACAGGGCCATGCCGGTCCGCGACGTCGCGGCGATAACGATGCCCGGCGCGGTCGATGGCCTTTGCACCCTTGCCCGCGATTGGGGCAGGTGGGAGCTGGCCCGGACCCTGGCCCCGGCGATCCGGTATGCCGAACAGGGCGTACCGGTATCCGAGCGCACCGCCTTTGACTGGGCCATTGCTGCGCGCGAAGGCTTCCTGAGCCCCGAGGCACAAAGGATCTACCTGAAAGACGGCGCGGCACCGGCGGTCGGAGATATCTTTGCCGCCCTCCGCCAGGCGGAGGTGTTGCGCCGCATCGCGCGCGAGGGGCGGGCGGGTTTTTACGAAGGCGAAGTGGCCGAAGATCTGATCGACAGCCTGCGCGCGCTCGGTGGCAGTCACAGCCTGGAGGATCTCGCCGCTACCCGGGCCAGTTGGGGGGTGCCGATATCGGGCCGCTATCGCGGTGTCGAACTGGTCGAACACCCGCCCAATGGCCAGGGGGCGACGG
>JALWJU010000122.1 GCA_026997055.1 Paracoccaceae bacterium
ATGTCGTTGGAGCCGATCACGATCACCACGTCGGTCTGAGGGAAGTCCTCGTTGATCTCGTCCATCTCCAGCACGATGTCATAGGGCACCTTGGCCTCGGCGAGCAGCACGTTCATGTGCCCGGGCAGGCGGCCGGCCACCGGGTGGATGGCGAAGCGCACGTTCTTGCCGCGCGCGCGCAGGCGCTTGGTCAGTTCGCTCACCGCCTGCTGGGCCTGGGCCACCGCCATGCCGTAGCCGGGCACGATGATGATCTCGTCGGCCTCTTCCAGCGCCTGGGCCACGCCGTCGGCGTCGATGGCGACCTGTTCGCCCTCGATCTCCATGGCCGGCCCCGAGGCGCCGCCGAAGCCGCCCAGGATCACCGAGATGAAGGAGCGGTTCATCGCCACGCACATGATGTAGCTGAGGATCGCCCCCGAGGAGCCCACCAGCGCGCCAACCACGATCAGCAGGTCATTGCCCAGCGAGAAGCCGATCGCCGCCGCCGCCCAGCCGGAGTAGCTGTTGAGCATCGACACCACCACCGGCATGTCGGCGCCGCCGATGCCCATGATCAGGTGATAGCCGATGAACAGCGCCGCCAGGGTCATCAGGATCAGCGGCAGGAGGTCGCCGCTGTTGAAGTACCAGCCCAGGCAGATCAGCGACAGGATCGCGGCGGCGGCATTGAGCCCATGCCCGCCGGGCAGCTTGGTGGCGGCCGAGGTGACCTTGCCGGCAAGCTTGCCATAGGCGATCACCGAGCCGGTGAAGGTCACCGCACCGATGAAGATGCCCAGAAACAGCTCGACGCGCAGGATGTTCTGCTCCACCGGGCTCTTGTGGGCGAGCACCGCGGCGAAGCCTTCGAGACCCTGGCGCGCCGCCTCGTCGAGGCCCAGCACCCGGACCAGTTCGAAATGGGCGTTGAAGCCCACGAAGACCGCCGCCAGGCCCACCAGCGAGTGCATCGCCGCGACCAGTTGCGGCATTTCCGTCATCTGCACCCGCATGGCCACGAACTGACCGATGGCCCCGCCCACGAGGATCAGCACCAGCGACAGCCACCACAGGCCCGAGCCCGGGCCGATCAGCGTGGCGATTACCGCCAGCGCCATGCCGGCGATGCCGTACCAGACCGCGCGCTTGGCCTTTTCCTGATTGCTCAGCCCGCCCAGCGCCAGGATGAACAGGACAGCGGCCACCACATAGGCCGCAGTTGTGAAACCGTAACTCATTGCCGCAGCCTCCTCAGGATTTCTGGAACATGGCGAGCATCCGCCGGGTGACGAGGAAGCCGCCGAAGATGTTGATCCCGGCCATGAACACGCTGAGCGCCGCCAGCACGATCACCAGCCCCGAACCCGAGCCGATCTGCAGCAGCGCGCCCAGGATGATGATCGACGAGATCGCATTGGTCACCGCCATCAGCGGCGTGTGCAGGGCGTGGCTGACATTCCAGATCACCTGGAAGCCGACGAAGACCGCCAGCACGAAGACGATGAAATGCTGCATGAAGCTGGCCGGCGCCACCGCGCCCACGCCCAGCAGCAGCGCCGCGCCCACCGCCAGCAGCGTCACCTGACGCTTCGTCTGGGCACGGAACTCGGCCAGTTCGCGCGCCTTGAGCTCTTCGGGGGTCGGCTCCTGCGCCTCGGCCTTCGCGGGCTTCTTGGACGCAATCGCCTGCACCTTGAGCGGCGGCGGCGGGAAGGTGATCTCGCCCTCGAAGGCGACGGTCGCGGAGCGGATCACGTCGTCTTCCATGTCATGGACGATCTTGCCGTCCTTCTCCGGGGTAAGATCGGCCAGCATGTGGCGGATATTGTTGGCATAAAGGGTCGAGGCCTGGCTGGCCATGCGCGACGGAAAATCGGTATAGCCGATGATCGTCACGCCGTTATCGGTGGTGATCAGCTCGTCCTTCACCGTGAGCTTGCAATTGCCGCCCCGCTCGGCGGCAAGGTCCACGATCACGCTGCCGCGCTTCATCGCCTGAACCATGTCCTCGGTCCACAGTTCCGGCGCCTCGCGGTTGGGAATGAGCGCGGTGGTGATGACGATATCCATGTCGGGCGCAAGCTCGCGGAACTTCTCCAGCTGCTTGGCGAGAAACTCCGGGCTCGAGGGTTTGGCATAGCCGCCGGTCTCGGCGCCGTCCTGGTCGTCCTCGAAGTCGAGATAGACGAATTCGGCGCCCATGCTCTCGACCTGCTCGGCCACTTCCGGGCGCACGTCGAAGGCATGGACCACGGCGCCGAGGCTCACCGCGGTGCCGATCGCCGCCAGCCCGGCCACGCCCGCGCCCACCACCAGCACCCTGGCCGGCGGCACCTTGCCGGCGGCGGTGATCTGGCCGTTGAGGAAGCGCGGGAAATGCTCCGCCGCCTCGATCACCGCGCGATAGCCGGCGATATTGGCCATCGAGGAGAGCGCGTCCATCTTCTGGGCGCGGCTGATGCGCGGCACCATCTCCATGGCGATCACGTTGGCGCCCTTTTCGGCCACCAGTTCGAGACCCTCCTTGTTCCCCCCCGGGTTGAAGAAGCTGATCAGGGTCTGGCCCTTCTTCAGCCGCTTCATCTCGGTCTCCGTGGGCGGGCGCACCTTGGTGACGATATCGGCGGCCTTCCAGAGCTGGGCCGCGGTCTTGATCACCTCGACCCCGGCTTCCCTGTAGGCGTCATCGGTGAAACCGGCCGCCTCGCCGGCCCTGCTCTCGATCAGGCATTCATAGCCGAGCTTGTGCAGCAGCCGGGCGCTGTCGGGGGTCATCGCCACCCGCGCCTCGCCCTTGGCTACCTCTCTTGGCGTTCCTACTTTCAAATCCGTTCCTCCTGTCACCCGTTTCACCCGTTGCCGCCATGCACACGCATTCGTGAGCGGCAAAATCGTCACAGCAGCCCGCAGACCCGGCCGCGGGGCTTCCATTCGAATAACCGAATATACATATTCACGGTGAAATCAACTTGGAGTACCCGATATGCGACCAGACGTCACTTCGCGGCCACAGGTGGCCGGCAATCCGCTGACCCGGCGCAGGACGCTGCTGCTCGGAGCCGGCGCGGCATTGGCCGGCGCGGTACTGGCCACCACCCCCGCCGCGCCGCTCCTGGCGCAGCAGGCCTCGAGCCCGGATACGGCCCCGTTCTACCAGATCACTGCCAGCGAAGCCCATGAGCAGGCCGCCAGCGGCGAAATCGTGCTGGTCGATATCCGCACCCCCGAGGAATGGGCCGAAACCGGCATCGGCGAGGGAGCGATCCCCCTGGACATGCGCGAAGATGACTTCGTGAAAAAACTGGTCGCCCTGCGCCTGGCCAATCCCGAAAAGCCCATCGCCCTGATCTGCCGCACCGGCAACCGCTCGCAATTCGTGGTCTCGGCGCTGGCCGGACAGGGCTTTCCGGGGCTCGTGGACGTGCCCGAAGGCATGGCCGGCGGACCGCGTGGCAAGGGCTGGATCCCGACCGGACTGCCGACCGTCCCCGGTACGCCGGAAAACGTCGCCGCGATTCTTGCCGAAAAACTGCCGACCGGAGAATAGAGCCGGAAGGAACCGCCCCTGACAGACCGGGCTGCCGGCTTCCTCTTGCCATAAATATCCCCGCCGGAGGCCTCAAATCGCCGCGCAGCGGCCCGCCGGAGGCGATTTGAGGCCTCCGGCGGGAGTATTTGGAGAAAGGTGAAAGACGGCTCAGAGCCAGCGGCGGACCTTTTGTTTCCAGGCGATGAATTCGGCGCCGAACTTCGCTTCCAGTCCCGCCTCTTCGCCCTCGATATAGCGTTTGGTGATCAGCCACATGAAGGCGGGCACCAGGATGAGCGCCGCCAGTACGTCCCAGGCGAGGATCAGGCCTGCGAGCACCAGCGCATCGCCCAGATAGATCGGGTTGCGGCTGAAGCGGTAGATGCCGTGTTGCAGAAAGGCCGTGGGCACGCGGCGGGGGATGAAGGTGGTGCGGTTGCGCAGGAATTCAATGAGCGCCAGCGCCATCGCCAGGACCCCCAGGGCGATCAGCGCGTAGCCCGCCCATGCCAGCCAGTTCCAGCCGGTGGCGAGCCCCGGGGCGAGGCGGTCGAGCCCCCAGGCCGCGGCGATGAACAGGGCCAGCCAGAGCGGCGGGATGTCGATTTCGCGCAGCATGTGGTTTCTCCTGTTGCAACGGTGCGAGCGCCGGCGCTACCCTGCCCCTGAAAGGGAGGGGATGCAATGGGGGAACTCACTGGCAGACACGCGATCGTGACCGGGGGCGGCACCGGGATCGGGCTGGCGATTGCCCGGGCGCTGGCCGGAGCGGGCGCGGCGGTGACGATCACGGGCCGGCGCGCCGAAGTTCTGGAGGCGGTGGCGGCCGAGGAGCCGGGGCTGTTTGCCCTGCCGATGGATGTGGCGGACGAGGAATCGGTGGAGGCGGGCTTTGCCGCGGCGCGCGCGGCGCGCGGGCCGGTCACCATCTGCGTGGCCAATGCGGGCATTGCCGAGGGGCGGATGGTGCCGAAGACCAGCCTCGAATTCTGGCGCCGGACCATGGCGATCAATCTCGACGGCGCCTTTCTGACCCTGCGCGCAGCACTCCCGGACATGCTGGAGGCGGGCTGGGGGCGGGCCATTGCGGTATCGTCCATCGCCGGGCTGCGCGGGCTCAGGGGGGGCGCGGCCTACAGCGCCTCCAAGCACGGCATGATCGGCCTCGTCCGCACGCTGAGCGAGGATTACCTGGGCAGCGCGCTTACCTTCAACGCGCTCTGCCCGGGCTATGTGGACACGCCCATCGTCAGCCGCAATATCGAGATCATCGCCGACAAGACCGGCGACAGCCCCGAGGAAGCGCTCCGGCGCATGACCAGCCAGAACCGCCACTCCCGGCTGATCGCGCCCGAGGAAGTCGCCGCCATGGCGCTGTTTCTCTGCCTGCCGGGGGCCGAAAGCATCAACGGCCAGGCGCTGGAAATCTCCGGCGGGCAGGTCTGAGCCCTTCCCTTCCGCCCGGCCTGCCCCGTCGCGGACCGGGCCAGGATCCATTATCTCGTCGTCTCGTCCCGCTCGTCCCGCGCGCGCCCGGGCAGGGCCGCTTCCCGGACAGGCGCAAGGATGCGGCAGCTTTCCCCTTCGCCGGGAAGGCCTCCACCGGGGCGCGTACTTTTCTCTCCTTTCAATGCCCAGGAGTTTCAATGCCCAGGAGCGCATTCAAACCGCATTCAGGGAGCAGCCCCGCCCGGAGCGAACGCCCCCTGAAGGAAACGCCCCCGAAGAGAGAGAGGCAAGGGAAGCCGGTCAGGGTTGCGAATGCGCGCCCATTACCGCGCGCCCGATCCCTTCGGGGCGCGGCAGGGCGGCGTGGGCCGTGGCGATTTCCTCGAGGCGCGCGGCGACATGCGGCGCGGGCGGGCAGGAGCGGCGGGTCTCCAGGCTCACATGCAGGAGCAGGTGCTCGCCCGTGGCCAGCAGGCGCTCGCCCTCGAACATGCGGTGAAACAGGTGCAGCTTCCTGCCCGCGCCCATGAGGCACAGGGTTTCAATGCGGATGCGCGCGCCGGCCAGCACTTCGTCGAGGTGGCGGATATGGGTCTCGGCGGTGAAGTAGGAGCCGCCCGAGGCGATATAGGCGGCGTCGCAGCCGATGATCTCCATGAAGCGGTCGGTGGCATCGCCGAAGGCCTGCAGGTAGCGCGCTTCGTTCATGTGGCCGTTGTAATCGGTCCAGTCGAGCGGCACGGCGCGGCTGACGGTGGGGATCGGGCGGCTGATGTCGAGGGCGGGGCGCGGCAGGGCGGCATCGACGGCGGCCAGATGGGCGCCCGCGCCCCGACCCCGCCCCTTGAGCGCGCGCAGGATGGCGACGAGGCTTTCGTCGCGCGCCCGCGCCTGTTCGCCGATGCTCATATGGCCCGATTGCGCGCCGGACGGGGCGGCGATCCTGTCGATCAGCGCCTGGTCGAGTTCGGGCATGTCCATGAGCCGAGGGCGGCCTTCCGGCATCCCGGGACCGGACCGGGCGAGAAGGGCACGCATCCCCGCCTCTCCCGCGGCGATGCGACAGGTCTCGAACGGCCCCATCTGCGCAAGGCGCAGGCCAAGCCCCATGCGGACCGCCTCGTCGATCTGTTCGGTGGTGGCCGCGCCCTCATGGACCAGCCACAGCGCCTCGCGCCAGACCGCTTCGAACAGGCGCCCGGCGACAGGGGCCTCGGCTCCGGCGCTGACGTGGAGCGGGAACATGCCGATCTCACGCAGGATTTTCTCCGCCTTTTCAATCTGGCGCGGAGGATTCTCCTCACTCGTGACCAGTTCGGCCAGCGGCAGCAGATAGACCGGCTCGAACGGATGGACGACCAGGATCTGCCCGGGCCGCGTGGCGCAGCCCTGAATCTGGCGGGCGGCAAAGCCCGAGGTGGAGGAAGCGATGATGGCGGCCGGGGCGCAATGCTCCTGGATCTTCTGGAAAGTCTTGCGCTTGAGTCCGAGGCGCTCGGCCACGCTCTCCTGGATCCACTCGGCCCCGGACACAGCCTCGGAAATCGTCGCGCAGATCACCAGCCGCCCCTCTTCGGGCAGGGCGCGCGCATGAAGGCCCGGCAGAGCGCGGCGGGCATTTTCGAGCATGGCGGCGAGCCTTTCTGCGGCCTCCGGCGCAGGGTCGAAAAAGCGCACCTCCCAGCCCATGAGCAGGAAGCGCGCCGCCCAGCCGCTGCCGATCGCGCCGCCGCCGATGATCGCCGCGACGCGGCCCCTCTCGCCCGTCATGCCCGCCTCGCCCGTTACAACCGTCTCGTCCATGCGCCCCGCTCCTCAGTCAATGCAGATTTCCACTCGCCGGCCATCCGCATCCAGCATGGAAATGCAGCCGAATACCGGGCTCACAGGCGAGCATTGGCGGCTGTCGGCATAACATATCCCCTCGCAATCGCCTGCGCGCGCACAGGACTTGCCCGCATCCCCGGTCGGGCGAAAGCAGAGGAAGCCGCCCAGCAGCCCGCCCCGGGCATATTCGCCGCCCCGCGCCTCGCATTCGGCTCGGGCGGCCGGGTCGGGCCTGTCCGGCGGGCGCGGCTCCCCTTTGCCGGGAATGCAGCCAGCTGGCAGGAGCGCGCTCGCCACGGCGAGCAGAAGCATGTCCGTCTTCATGTAATCGCCCTCCAATTGCCCTCAGAGAACCCGCCATTGGCCGCTGATACAAGCCGGAAAGCGACCTCTCCGCCTCCTCTCCGCCTCCTCTTCCGATTCCCTTCTCCTTCGCGCCTCTTCCCGGACATCTCGGACATCCGCGACCTTGTGCGGGAATCACCCCCGGCCGCGACGTCGTGCCTCTGGACCTGCGGGCGGATAA
>JALWJU010000123.1 GCA_026997055.1 Paracoccaceae bacterium
CATCTGGGCCGCGCCGCCGTCGCCGCGGCGCTCCCGCGCGGCAACCGGGTCCGCGCGCTGACCCGGCGCCCGGCAGACCTCCCCGGCGCCGAGCCGCTCACCTGCGACCTCGCCGCGCCCGGCCCCGCGCTCGGCAAGGCGCTCGCCGACACGGACGCGGTGCTGCACCTCGCCGCCAGTCTCACCGGCGACGACGCCCTTCACGCGCGCGACACGCTCGCCGCCACCCGCGCGCTCTATGCGGCCCTGCCGCCGGGCCTGCCGGTGGTGCTCGCGGGCTCCATGGCGGTCTATGCCGGGCGCGCCGGGGTGATCGACGAAGCAAGCCCGCTCGAGCCGGATCCCGCCGGGCGCGACGCCTACGCCCGCGCCAAGCTTGTCCAGGAGGAGATCGCCCGCGCCCACCCGGCCAACCCGACCACGATCCTGCGCATCGGCGCGCTGACCGCGCCAGGGCGCGAATGGAACGCCCATCTGGGCCTGCGCCTCGGCCCCGTCCTGCTGCGCCTCGCCGGGCCCGGTGCACTGCCGCTGGTGCGCACCGATGACGCCGCCTGCGCCCTGATCCTTGCTGCCGAGCAGACGCCGAACGCGCAGTTTCTCAACATTATCGGCGACAACCTCCCTTCAGCGGCGCAATATCTTGCTCGAATCACGCAAAAGCCGCCCCTGACCCTGCCGCTCCCCTGGTGCGCGCTCCTGCCCTTCGCCACGCTTGCCCGCGCCCTGCGCCTGCCCGCACCCGGCCTCTTGCGCCCGGCAACCCTGCGCTACCGCTTCGCCCCGCGCGCCTACCCGAACAGGCGCGCCAAGCGGGCGCTGGGCCTGTCCTCGATCGGCTGGGAGGCAGGCCCATGACCCGCTCCGCAACCCGGCCCGTCGCCTATCTCACCGGGCAGTATCCGCGCGCCACCGATACCTTCATCCAGCGCGAAGTCGCCGCCCTTCGCGCCTGCGGCCTTGCGATCGAGACCTGCTCGATCCGCCGCACCGGGGCGGAGCACCTGGTCGGCCCCGAGCAGCGCGAGGAGGCGGCGCGGACCTTCCACATCCTCGAAGCGGCGCAGAACCCGCTGCGCCTGGCCGCCGCCCACCTGACGGCGCTGGCCCGCGCCCCGCGCCGTTACCTCTCGGCCCTGGCGCTGGCCATGCGCACCGCGCCGCCGGGGCTGAAAGGCGCGCTCTATCAGGCCTTCTACTTCGCGGAAGCCGGCATGCTCGCCGCCCATCTGCGCCGCATCCGCGCGCGCCACCTGCACAATCACATCGCCGAAGCCGCCGGCACCGTGGCCATGCTGGCGGCGCACATGGCGGGCATCCCGTTCAGCTTTACCCTGCACGGGCCGGGCATCTTCATGGCCCCGGCCTGGTGGCGGCTGGACGAAAAGATCCGCCGCGCCCGCTTCGTCGCCTGCATCAGCCACTTCGCCCGCGCCCAGGCGATGCTGCTGAGCGCACAGGAGGACTGGGATAAGCTCCATATCGTCCATTGCGGGGTGGACCCGGCGCGCTACCGGGCGCCGGAGAGCCAACCGCAGAAGCGCCTGCTCTTCGTCGGGCGGCTGGCGGCCGTCAAGGGCGTGCCGGTGCTGCTCGAGGCGCTGGCGGCGCTCAGCGAAGCGCACCCGGAGATACACCTGACGCTGGTGGGAGACGGTCCCGAGCGCGGGGCGCTGGAAGAGGCGGCGCGCAACCTTGGATTGTGCGAACGCACCACCTTCCTCGGCTATCTCTCGCAGGACGCCGTGGCCGAACAGCTTGCGCGCCACGATCTCTTCGTGCTGCCCTCCTTTGCCGAAGGCGTGCCGGTGGTGCTGATGGAGGCCATGGCCGCGCGCCTGCCGGTGATCGCCACCGCCGTGGGCGGCGTGGGCGAGCTGGTCGATGCGACATGCGGCCTGATCGTGCCGCCAGGGGACAGCGAGGCGCTGGCCCGCGCGATAGACGCGCTGCTGAGCGCGCCGGAGCGGGGGCGCGAAATGGGCGCGGCGGGGGCGGCGAAGGTGGCGGCGCATTTCGACAGCCGCAAGGAGGCCGCCCGCCTTGCCCGCCTGCTCGGGCCGGAGGCGCGCCCATGAGCCGGCTCGCCGTCATCGCCATCGGCCGCAACGAAGGCGCGCGGCTCGCGCGCTGCCTCGCCTCGCTCGCCGGCACCGAAAGGCTGATCTACGTCGATAGCGGCTCGCACGATGAATCGGTCTCGCTCGCCCGCGATGCCGGCGCCCATGTGGTGGAGCTGGACCCGGCGCGCCCCTTCACCGCCGCGCGGGCACGCAAGGAGGGCTTCGAGGCGCTGGAGTGGCTGGGGGGGGCGGAATATGTCTTTTTCGTCGATGGGGATTGCGAGGTGGTGGCGGGCTTTGCCGAGGAGAGCGCGGCGGCGCTTGACGCGGACCCGGCGCTGGGGCTGGTCACCGGCTGGCGCGCCGAGATCGACCCGCACGCCTCGATCTACAATGCGCTCTGCGATTTCGAGTGGCACCGCCCGGCGGGCGAGATCGTCACCTGCGGCGGCGACATGGTGGTGCGCGCCGAGGCCTACCGGCAGGCCGGGGGGTTCGATCCGCAGGTGATCGCCGCGGAGGATGACGAATTCTGCCTGCGGCTGGGCAAGGCGGGCTGGAAGCTCCGGCGCCTGCCGATCCCCATGACCCGCCACGACGCGGCGATGACGCGCTTTTCGCAATGGTGGCGCCGGGCGGTGCGCTCGGGCCACGGCTTTGCCCAGGTCGGCGCGCTGCACCCGGAATTCTTCCGCCCCGAGCGCCGGCGGGTCTGGCTCTACGGGCTCGTCCTGCCGCTGGCACTGCTCGCCGGGCTGGTCTGGTCCGGCTGGCTGGCGCTGGCGGTGCTGGCACTTTACGCGGCTTCCTATCTGCGCAGTGCCTGGGGGCTCAGGCGCGCGGGGCTTGGGGGGCGGATGGCCGCACACCAGGCCCTGTTTCTGAGCCTCTCGAAATTTCCCAATCTAATCGGCATGTTGACCTATTACTGGCGCAAAGCCCGGGCAATGGACATGCGCATCATCGAATACAAGTGAGGCAAGCATGAGCAATGATCCGATCCGCGTGGGGCTTGTGGGGGCGGGCTATATCTCGGCCTGGCACGCAGATGCGCTGCGCGCGACGCCGGGGGTGGAGCCGGCGGCGGTGGTGGACCCTTCGGCGGCGGCGGCGCGAGGGCTGGCCGAGGCGCTGGGAGTGCCGGCCTTTGCAAGCGTCGCCGAGATGATCGCGGCGAGGGTGGCGGATGCCGCCCATATCCTGACCCAGCCGCATCTGCATGCGCCGCTGGCGATCGAGTGCCTCGAAGGGGGCCTGCATGTGCTGGTGGAAAAGCCCTTTGCCCCCACCGGCAAGGAGGCGCGCGCCATGCTGGCGGCGGCTGAGAGCGCCGGGCGGGTGCTGGGCGTCAGCCACAATTTCCTCGCCCTGCCCTCCCATGAACGGCTCAGGCGGCTGGTGGCGGCGGGCGATCTGGGGCGGATCTCCTCGGCGGAGGTGCACTGGCACCTGCCGCTCGCCCCGCTGCGCTCGGGGCCGTTCGGGCTGTGGCTCTTGCGCGAGCGGCGCAACCTGCTGCTGGAGCTTGGGCCGCATCTGTTTGCCTTTGCGCGCGATCTGTTCGGCGAGATCGAGGTGCTGGCGGTGGAGACCGGCCATGACATCGCCCTGCCCGGCAACGGGCCGGTGCTGCCGCAAAGCTGGCGCATCCTTGCGCGCGCGGGCGGGGTGGAGGTGACGTTTCTGCTCTCGACGGTGGAGGTAACCGACGACCGCGCGCTGGTGGTGCGCGGATCGAGCGGGCGGGCGCGGCTCGATTATGCAGCCGACACCCTGGTGGTCGCGCGCGAAAACAGCTTCGACCTGGTGGTCAATCCGCTGCTGCGCGCGCTTTCGCTGGCCGGCCAGCACCTGCGCGAAGGGGCGGTCAATGCCGCGCGGCAGGTCGCTTCGCTCAACCGCCGCTCGCCCTACGGGCTGAGCTTCCTCGACACCATGCACGGCTTTTACGGCGGCATCGCCGCGGGCGCGCCCGACGGGCGCTTTTCGGCCGAGGCGGGATGCGAGGTGATCGAGGCGCTCGAGGCGGCGCTGGCCCTGCTGCCCGAAGCGCCCGCGCCGGCGAAGAAGCGCCGCCGGCGCAGGCCGGACCCTTCGGCGGTGGTGATCGGCGGCACCGGCTTCATCGGCCAGCACCTGGTGCGCGGCCTGGTGGCGGCGGGGCGCGATGTGCGGGTGCTGTCGCGCGGCGCCTTCGGCCCCTTCGGCGACCTCCCGGACCGGGTCGAGACCGTGGCGGTCAGTTTCGCCGACGAGGCCGCCCTGCGCGAGGCCATGGGCGGGGTGGAGCTGGTCTACAACCTCGCGAAATCCATGGACAAGACCTGGGAAGCGGCGCTGAAGAACGACGTCGCCACCGCCGAGCGCATCGCCCGCGCGGCGCTCGCGGCCGGGGTCGGGCGGCTCGTCTATACCGGCACCATCGCCAGCTACGACATGTCCGATCCGCGCGCCCGGATCACCGAGGCGACGGGCTTTGGCGAAGGCATGGAGGGCCGCAATATCTATGCCCGCTCCAAGGCCGAATGCGAGCGCCGGCTGCTGCGGATGCACCGCGAGGCGGGCCTGCCGCTGAGCATCGCCCGGCCCGGCATCGTGCTGGGCCGATACGGACCCTTGCAGCATTGGGGGATCGGCCGCTGGCACGGGGCGGGCGCGGTGCGGCTCTGGGGCAACGGGCGCCATATCCTGCCTTTCGTGCTGATCGACGATGTGGTGGACGGGCTGATCCGCATGGGAGTCGAGGCGGCGGCGCTGGGCGAGAGCTTCAACCTCGTCGGCGAGCCGATCTGGAGCGCGCGGGACTATTTCGATGCGATTCACGCGGTCTGGGGGGCGCGAATCCGGGTGCGCTCCGGCAACATGCTCGGCTTCTGGGCCGCCGATCAGGTGAAATACGTGCTGAAGAAATACGCCCTGCGCCGGGCCGGGGCGATCCGGCCTTCGCTTGCCGACTGGAAGAGCCGCGCCCATTATGCGCGCTTCGACAACAGCCAGCCCAAGCGCCTGCTGGGCTGGCAACCGGAGGCGGACGAGGCGGAATTCCGCCGCCGCGCGGTGGCGGAGGTGAATCTGTTCGGTTTCTGAGCGGTCGGAGGTTTGCCGGAATGCACGGCCCTTCGAACCGCGCCGTCGGCGCGTCACCGGGCTGGCGCGCGCCGGGCTTGCCGCCGATCTCGGCAGGCATATGCACGGGTAATCGCCATTCTGTCGGAGCGGATCACGGCCTCACGGCAGGGCGGCCGTTTCGAGGATTTCTCCGGGGGCGCCGGCAAATTGCAGCATCTCCACGCCGAACAGGCTGGTGGTGCCGTCCGGCCCTGTGGCCAGCAGGCGATCGCCCCGGGTGGCGAAGGTATAGGCTTCGGGGCTGGCGCCGAGGATCGCGATATCGAAGCCTTCGCCGCCATTGAGGTGGTCGCCGCCGCCATTGCTGACCAGGATGTCATCGCCCGGCCCGGCGATCAGCGTGTCGGGCTTGGGAGTGCCCTGCAGCACATCGGCCCCTTCCCCCCCGAGGCGCAGGATGCCATGGGTAAAGGTGCCCGGGGCGCGGCTCTCCCAATCGGCGCCGGCGGCATTGTATTCGGCCAGCACCTGCCAGCGCGGATTTTCGTCGCCGAGCCAGCGCTGGGCGCCCCAGGCGCCGTATTTGGTGGGGCGGGCGACATCGACGAAAGCGTTGAACAGAGTGCCGCCCGCCGCCCGCCAGCCGGTCAGGAGCTCGTCGTAGAGCAGGGCCATTTCGGCCGAATAGTTCAGCCGGCGAAAGAAGGCCTCGAAGGCCGGGTCGTCCCGCTGGGCGCCGCTGCCGACCACATGGGTGCCGCCTTCGTACATGACCAGATCGAGCCCGTATCGGGCGGCGGCGCGGGCGTGGTGGGGATAGAGTTCGTCGAGCAGTTGCCTGAGCGAGCCTTCGCGCAGGGCGCGGGCGGCTTCGGCGATGCCCGCATCGTCCGGCAGGCCGATCCAGCCGCGCACGGTCTCGGCCATATCGTCGCTGCCCAGTTCCAGCCCGAAATATCCCGAAACCGCATAGGCATCGAAAGTATCGCCCGGGGCGGGGGTGCCGGGGGTGGATTCGCGCCAGAGCGGCGCCTCGAAGAAGGCCGCTTCCAGCCCCGGCCAGCCGGTATGCACGGCGGCGATGCGCCTGAGGCGGGTTTCGGCCTCGGCGGCGAAGACGTCGGTCCAGATCCGCATCACTTCGCTGGCGCGTTTGCCGGCATATTGCATCCAGCCCTCGCCCCCGGCGGCCGCGCCCCAGAGCGCTTGGGCCTGCGCTTCGGCCCAGATGGTCTGCCCGAACAGGAAGTTCCACATTTCATTGGAATATTCCACATGGGCGATCAGGCGTCTGTCCAGATGGTCGCGCACATATTCGGCGAAGCGGCGGATATAATCGTCATCGGCCATGTGCGGCATGTTGAACCACGGATCGGCTCCGATCTCGTTGGCCAGCTGCACCATGATCTCCAGCGGCACCCCGCGCGTGCTCCAGGACGCGTCGGACGGCCTGGGCCGATCCTCCCAGCGCGAAAGGGGCGAATTGTTGGTCTGCATCCAGTCCATGAAGCGAACGGCGCGCAGGTCGGAGACGACCGCGAGCCAGTCCGGGTTGAACACCGCCCCGGCTTCGAAGAGCGGGATCTGTTCTTCGCGCACCACGGAGATGTCGCGGATGAAGTCGCCGCTGCCGTCCGGGTCGGTCTCGAGAATGGCAATGGCGATGGAACCGTCGCCGGGCGTGTAGGAGAACCACGCCTCATGGTCGCCGATCGAGACCTTGCGCGCCCGGCCGAGGATGCGCAGCGTACCGGTACCCTTCCAGGTGACACGGTAGCGCCCGGCAAGCTCGGCCTGCGTCTCGGGAGGCTGATCGGTGAGAATCAGGGCTTCGAGATGGGTGGCACCCTCGGGCAGGGCGATGGGCCAGCCGTCGGCGCTCAGGAGGCCCAGGGCGATCAGATCATCCTGGCGCCAGGCGCCCCATTCGCCCTCCCGGTGACCGATCCAGCCGCGCGCGGTCTTGAAGATATCGACGAAGGGGTGCTGTACGGACCAGTCCGAGAGGCCGTTGAGCCCCATGGCCAGGGCCGGATTCTCCAGCCCCGTATCGAGACTTTCCTCCAGCACGGCGGGGCGGGCGGAAAGCGGCGCCCGCTCCGGTGTGGAGGTCGGCGCCGGGGGCGGATCGGAGGCGGGGGCAGAGGCAGAAGCAGGGCCGGGAGGCGGGGCCAGGAG
>JALWJU010000124.1 GCA_026997055.1 Paracoccaceae bacterium
GTCTGTGGGCGCTGCGCCTGACGCAGCGCCCACAGACCTGCAAGCAGCGCCTGTTCGCCACCGAGCCGGCCGGGGGGCGCGCCCTGGCCGGTGAGCCCGGTCGCATAGGCATCGGCCAGCGGTCCGTCGCCGATCACCACCACTTCCATGCCCAGCCACCAGGGCCGGGCGGCGGCGAGATCGGCGCCGACGAAATGGCCGGTGATCGCGCCCGCCTGTGCGCCGAGCTCTGCCGCCGCGAGGTCGGCGGCCAGCGCCTGCGGGCGGCTGAGCGAGCGGCTCACGGCCTCCTCGAAACCCGCCCCGGTATCGGCCCCGCCAAAGGCGGCGATAAGCCGCCCGGTGAGGCTCGACTGAAAGGCGACCAGTTCGCCGGCACTGATCCGCAGCCAGTGGCAGCGCGGTCCGGTGATGCAGGCGACCCCGTCAAAGCCCGGCCGTTCGGCCAGCAGCCCGGCGGCGCGCGCCACCGCGCAGCCCAGCCGCCCCCGGGGGCTCTCCTGCGCATAGGCAGGCAGCGGCCCGTGGGGCGCCACATATTCCCGCGCGCCGGGCAGCAGGGCGGGCACCATGATCTCCGCCGCGCCCTCGCCGCAGGAGACGACCGGCAGCCCCTCGGGCGGGCGCGTACCGAGAGCCTCGCCGCCGCGCATGTGCCACCGCTTGCCGTCTGCCTGTGCGATCCATTCGTCCATGCTGCCTTGTAGCCCGGACCGTGCGCAGACAAAAGGGCGTGACCCGCGTGAATTTCCGGGGCAATCTGGGCAAAAACGGAGGTCCCATGCACATCCTTGCCATCGACCAGGGCACCACATCTTCGCGCGCCATTGCCTTTGGCGCCGATATGCGCCCGGTCCACACCGCGCAGGCCGAATTCGCCCAGCACTTCCCGGCTTCGGGCTGGGTCGAGCATGACCCGGAAGACATCTGGCAGACGGTGCTGGAGACCGCCCGCGCGGTCCATGCGGCGGTGGGGGGCGACATCGCCGCCATCGGCATCACCAACCAGCGCGAGACCACCCTGCTGTGGGACCGCGCCACGGGCAAGCCGCTTCATAACGCCATCGTCTGGCAGGACCGGCGCACCCATGACCTGTGCCAGGCGCTGAAGGCCCGGGGGCTCGAAGAGCCGATCCGCGCCCGCACCGGCCTGCTGCTCGACCCCTATTTCAGCGCCACCAAGCTCGCCTGGCTGCTCGACCATGTGGAAGGCGCGCGCGAAGCCGCCGAGGCCGGGAAGCTGGCCTTCGGCACCGTTGACAGCTTCCTGATCTGGCGTCTCACCGGCGGGCAGGTTCACGCCACCGACGCCACCAATGCCGCGCGCACCATGCTCTATGACATCTCCGCCGGGGCCTGGGATGCGCAGATCTGCGAGGCCCTCGCCATCCCGATGAGCCTGCTCCCGGAAGTGCGCGACTGCGCCGATGATTTCGGTACTACCGACCCGGCGCTGTTCGGCGCGCCGATCCCGATCCGTGGCGTTGCCGGTGATCAGCAGGCGGCCACCATCGGGCAGGCCTGCTTCGAGCCCGGGATGATGAAAAGCACCTATGGCACCGGCTGCTTTGCCCTGCTGAATACCGGTACGCGGATGGTGCAAAGCCGGAACCGTCTGCTCACCACCATCGCCTACCGGCTTGCCGGACAGACCACCTATGCGCTGGAAGGTTCGATCTTCATCGCCGGGGCGGCGGTGCAGTGGCTGCGCGACGGGCTCGGCGTGGTGAAGGAAGCCGCCGAAACCGACGCCATGGCGCGCGCCGCCGATCCGGCGCAGGAAGTGATTCTGGTGCCCGCCTTTACCGGGCTGGGCGCTCCCTACTGGGACGCCGAGGCGCGCGGCGCGCTCTATGGGCTTACCCGCGCCACCGGACCCAATGAGCTGGCCCGCGCCGCCCTCGAGGCGGTGGGCTTCCAGACCGCCGACCTGCTTGCGGCCATGCAGGCCGACTGGCCCGGAGAGATGCGCGCGCTGAGGGTGGACGGGGGCATGTCGGCCTCGGACTATACCATGCAGTTCCTTGCCGATATCACCGGCGCTCCGGTGGACCGCCCGGCGGTACTGGAGACCACCGCCCTGGGTGCGGCCTGGCTTGCGGGGATGCATGTCGAGGCCTGGCCCGGGCCGGAGGAATTTGCCGCCGCCTGGGCGCCGGACAGGCGCTTCGTCCCGGAAATGCCCCCGGAGGCGCGCCGCGGCAGACGCCGCCAGTGGGAGGATGCGGTCCGGCGCACGCTTGGCTCTCTGGGCGGGTAGGCGGGCTGCCCGCCGACCGCTTCGCCCGTTCCTCATTGTCGCGCGGGAAAGGAGGCGCGCCTGCTTCGTGCCTGTTCACTCGGGCTGGGCGTTGAAGGTGAAGAGCTGCTCGCCGCCGATCCGGTAGCCGTCGATCAGCGCGCGGGCGCGGGGGCCGGTCAGCCAGTCTTCGAGACGCGCCACCAGGTCGGCCCTGACATGGGGGTGGCGGGCCGGGTTGACCGGAATGAGGCTGTATTGGTTGAACAGCGCCGGATCGCCCGCATAAAGCAGCGCGAGATCGCCCTTGTTGCCGAAATTGAGCCAGGAGGCGCGGTCGGAGAGGGTATAGGCGCCCATCCCGGCAGCGGTGTTGAGCGTCGCCCCCATCCCCGCGCCGGCCTCGCGGTACCACGGCCCGGCGGCGGTGGGGTCGATCCCGGCGGCCTGCCACAGGGCGCGCTCCTTCTTGTGGGTGCCGCTCTCGTCGCCCCGGCTGACGAAGAGCGCCCCGGCGGCGGCGATGCGCGCCAGCGCCTCGGCGGCGGATTGCGCGCTGGCGATGCCGGCCGGATCCTGGCGCGGGCCTACCAGCACGAAATCGTTATACATGATCTCGCGCCGGTGGGTGCCGAATCCCTGGGCCACGAAAGCCTCCTCGGCGGCGCGCGAATGGACGAGGATCGCATCCACATCGCCCTGCTCGCCGAGCTTCAGCGCCTGCCCGGTGCCCACCACCAGCAGCTGCACCTCCAGCCCCAGATCGGCCTTGATCTCGGGCAGCAGCACATCGGCAAGGCCGGAATTGTGAAACGAGGTGGTGACCGCCATGCGGATCGTCTCGGCCCCGGCCGGAGTGAGGCTCAGCAGGGCGAGGAGCGGAGCGATGAGCCAGTTCAGCAGTTTCATTCGACGATATCTCCCTTGATGAAGGCCGCTGCCTCCGGCGTCCGTGGCGCGTTGAAGAAGGCCTCGGCCGGGCCGCTCTCATGCACCCGGCCGCCGTATAGAAATACCACGTCGCTGGCCAGCCGGCAGGCCTGGCCCATGTCGTGGGTGGCCATGACGATGCGCATGCCGCCCTGCCGGGCCTCGAGCAGAAGCGTTTCGATTTCGCGCATGGCCCGCCCGTCGAGGCTGGCGCAGGGCTCGTCGAGAAACAGGATCTCGGGGCCGGTGATCAGGGCGCGCGCGAGGCTGAGCTTCTGCTTTTCGCCGCCCGAAAGCACCGGCGCCGGGCGCTCAAGCGCCTCTGCGAGCCCGATCCGCCCGGCCCAGCGCGCCGCCCGCGCCCGCGCCTCGGCGCGCCCCACACCGCGCAGGCGCAGAGGATAGGCGATGGAGTCGACCACGCTGCGGCGCATCATGATCGGGGTCTGAAACACATAGGCCTGGCGCATGCGCGCCTCGCGCATCGGCACCGCCCAGCGGATCTCGCCCGCCGCCAGGCGCTCGAGCCCGTGCATCAGGCGCAGAAGCGTGGTCTTGCCGGCGCCATTGGGCCCCATGACGATGGTGAAGCCCTCGCGCCCCAGTTCCAGATCCACCGGCCCCACCAGCCGCTTGCCGCGCCGGCGCGCCTCGGCCCCCTTCAGCCGCAGCGGCAGGATCGGGCCGGTGGCGGCATGGGGCGCGGGTGCGGGTGTAGGTGCGGATGCGGGCATGGCTGCTGTCATCGGGGCGATGATGCCCCAAGGCCCGGCGACTGCCAAGATGGCGAGGCCGGGAATTATGGCCCGATCCGCGCCCCGGCGCTGGACAAAATGTCCCTGCCGGACGCTACCAGACGCTTGCCCGCTCGGTGCGCGAAATCCAGTGGATCGCCAGATTGACGCTCAGCGAGAGCGCGATCAGGATCAGCCCCAGCCCCATGGCAAAGGCAAAGTTCCCCTTGCCCGTCTCCAGCGCGATCGCCGTGGTCAGCACCCGCGTCACATGGTCGATATTGCCGCCCACGATCATGATCGCCCCGACCTCGCCGATCCCCCGGCCGAAGCCCGCCAGCATTGCCGTGAGCAGCGCCCGGCGCCCGTCCCACAGGATCGCGGCGATGCGCTGGGCGCGGCTGGCATTCATCGACAGCAGCAGGTCGTGATACTCGGCCCAGAGGTCGCGCATGGTCTGATGCGCAATCGAGGCAATCAGCGGCGTGATGATGATGACCTGGGCGATGATCATCGCGGTCGGGGTGAAGAGAAGCCCCAGCACGCCCAAGGGTCCCGAGCGCGAAAGCAGCATGTAGACCGCAAGCCCCACCACCACCGGCGGCAGGCCTATCAGGGCATTGAGGAGCGCGATGGTGAAGCGGCGGGCGCGAAAACGCTTGATCACCAGCCAGGCCCCCAGCGGCAGGCCGATCGCCGAGGCAATGATGACGGCGCTCATCGTCACCCGCAGCGACAGAAAGACGATTTCGTAAAGGTCTGGATCAAGGGTGAAAATCAGCTTCCACGCCTGCCACAGCCCCGCTGCAAATCCGTCCATGCGGCCCTCCCTCACCCGCAGGCAACACCATCCGGCGCGCAGAGACAAGGGCTTTCATGTGCAGCTGCGCCGGGCGAAATGGCGGCGGGCGAAATCCATGAACACCCGGATCATGCGCAGATCGGCGCGCGCAGCGAGGTGGATCAGGCTTTCGTTCATGCTCATCCGGCAATCGCGGATCGGGATCGCGACAAGGCGCGGATCGTGGCCGAATTCGGCCTGCGAGACAAAGCCCAGCCCGGCCCCCGAAGCCACGATCTCGCGCACCGCCTCGCGCCCCTCGGCCTCAATTGCCGGGATCAGGGGCAGGCCCAGCCGCGCGGCTTCGGCCTCGAGCTTGGCACGGGTGCGCGAGCCCCTCTCGCGCAACACCAGCGGATAGCGCAGAAGCTCGGCCAGCGGGCGCGGGGCGCCGTCGGCCACCAGCGCGCGCGCCGCAAAGGCGACGATCGGGCTCGCGCCAAGCTCCAGCACCTGCATTTCGCGGCCGAAATCCCGGCTGCCGGCCAGCCCGATCTCGGCTTCATAGGCGGTGAGGGCGGCGACCACCGCTTCGCTGTTGCCGCTCCGAAGGTGCAGCGAAATGCCCGGATAGCGGGCGCGAAAGGCGGCCAGCAGGCCGGTGAGGTGATGGGCCGAATCGACCATCAGCCGCAGCCTGCCGGCCGGCACCGCGCGGGATTCGCTCAGAAGCTCTCCGATCTCGCCCTCGGTCTCGAAATAGCGTTCGGTCAGGCGAAACAGGCGCCGCCCGGCCTCGGTCAGGCGCACATGGCGGCCTTCGCGGCGAAACAGCCGCACATCATGCGCCCGCTCCAGCCCGCGCACCTGCTCGGAAATCGCCGGCTGGGAGACCGAGAGCGCCTCGGCGGCGCGCGAAAAGCTGTCCAGCAGGGCGACGTGGTGAAAGGCTTTCAGCTGGGCGTGGCGCATTGGTATAGGCATGGCTTATGTTAACAGCAGTATTATTGATTTTACATATGTTCCGGGATCGGTCAAACCGGGGCTGAAAGCGCAAGAGGCCGCCATGACCCAGCCGATCGAACCGCCGCGCCTGGGCGAGCCGTATCTGCTCACCCCCGGCCCGCTCACCACCGCATACGCTACCAAGGCGGCGATGCTCAGCGACTGGGGCAGCTGGGACGGCGACTTTCGCGCCATGACCGCCGAGATGCGCGCGCGCCTCATCGCGATGCTCGGCGCCGGGGGCGAGGCCTATGACTGCGTGCCGATGCAGGGCTCGGGCACCTTCGCGGTGGAGGCGATGCTGGGCAGCTTCGTGCCGCGCGAAGCCCATGCGCTGGTGCTCGCCAATGGCGCCTATGGCCAGCGCGCGGCCCGGGCGCTCAGCTATCTGGGCCGGCGCCACAGGCTGCTCGACAAGGGCGACTACCTGCCGCCGCGCGGTGCGGAAGTGGCTGAAATACTTGCCGAAAACCCGGACATCAGCCATGTGGTGGCGATCCATTGCGAGACTTCCTCCGGGATCCTCAACCCGCTCGTCGAAATCGCCGAAGCGGTGGCGCGCGCCGGGCGAAAGCTGCTGATCGACGCCATGTCCTCCTTTGGCGCGGTGCCGGTCGAGCCCGCCGAGATAAAGTTCGAAGCGCTGGTCTCCTCGGCCAACAAGTGCATCGAGGGGGTGCCGGGCTTCGGCTTCGTGCTGGCGCGCAAGGAGGCGCTGGAGGCGGCCGCGGGCAACAGCCATTCGCTGAGCCTCGATCTCAATGCCCAATGGGCCTACATGGAGGCGACCGGCCAGTGGCGCTTCACCCCGCCGACCCATGCGGTGGCGGCCTTTCTCGAGGCGCTCCGCCTGCACGAGGCCGAAGGCGGCGTCACCGGGCGCGGCGCGCGCTACGGCGAAAACCGCGACGTGCTGGTGGCCGGGATGCGCGCGCTCGGCTTCGAGACCCTGCTTGCGGATCGCTGGCAGAGCCCGATCATCACCACCTTTTTCTGCCCCGCCGACCCGGCCTTTTCCTTCCCCGCCTTCTACGAGGCGATGAAGGCGCGCGGCTTCATCATCTATCCGGGCAAGCTCACGGAGGTCGAGAGCTTTCGCCTCGGCCATATCGGCCAGGTCGATGCCCGGGTGATGCGCGATGTCGTGCGCGCCGTGGGAGAGGCGCTGGAAGAGATGGGCGTGGCCAGCGCAGCACCCCCCGAAAGCGCCATGCGCGAGCGCGCCCGCCTCGAAGTCTGAACCAATCGAAACGAAACCGAAAGGAAACGCAGATGAATACCTCTCCCTATACCTACGAGCGCCAGTATCGCGGCAAGGTCCAGGCCGTGATCCTCGACTGGTCCGGCACCCTGGCCGATGCCTATGTGATCGCCCCGGCGGTGGTGTTCGTCGAAGTGTTCGAAAAGCAGGGCGTGCCCATCTCCATGGAAGAGGCGCGCGGGCCGATGGGGCTGCGCAAGGACCTGCACATCAAGGCGCTCACCGAAGATCCGGCCATCCGCGAACGCTGGAAGGAGGCGAAGGGCAAATACCCGGACCAGTCGGACGTGGACGCGATGTTTGCCGATTTCGTGCCCGCGCAGCTCGACTGCCTGAAGAAATACACCGCCCTGCTGC
>JALWJU010000125.1 GCA_026997055.1 Paracoccaceae bacterium
CCGTTGGAGCCGATCGGATACATCGCATGGGCGGCATCGCCGATCAGCGTCACCGGCCCGAAGCTCCAGCGGGGCAGCGGGTCGCGGTCCACCATGGGAAATTCCCAGATCCCCTCCGCCGCCTCGATGATCGCCGGCACGTCGATCCAGCCAAAGCGCCAGCCGGCAAAGCGCGGGGCGAAATCGGCGCGCCTGCCGGGGCGGTTCCAGTCCTGGGCGAGCCAGTCATATCCGGGCGGCATGGCGAGGTCGGCGATCCAGTTGATCAGGCTGCCTTCCGGTATGTCTTCAATGGGATAGACGACGAACTTGATGTGCTTTTCGCCGATCATCACCATCGAGCGCCCGCCCCGGATACGCGCCCCGCGGGTGATGCCGCGCCACATCATCGTGCCGCCCCAGCGGGCCGGACCCTCCTCTGGATAGAGACGCGCGCGAATGGCGGAGTTGATCCCGTCGGCGCCGATGAGCAGCGCGCCCGTCGCGCTCCGCGCAGGGCCGCCGGCGCGCCCCTCAAGGGCGATCTCCACGCCGCCGCCCGGCGCCGCCCGCCAGCCGGTCACCCGCTGGCCCGTGACCACGCAATCGCTCCCCGCCCGCGCCCGCAGCGCCTCGAGCAGCGCCATCTGCAGGCGACCGCGGTGGAGCGAATATTGCGGCCAGCGATAGCCGGCGGCCAGCCCGCGCTTCTCGCACCAGATCTCCTGCCCGAAGCGGTTGAAATAGGCCACCTCCCCGGTGCTGAGCCCGACCTGCTCCAGCGCGTCCTCAAGCCCCAGTTCGAAAAGCTCGCGCGTGGCCATGGGCTGCAGGTTGATCCCCACCCCGAGCGGGCGCGGATCGGCCACCGCCTCGAAGATGCGAAACGGAATGGCGAGCGCATGCAGGCTCAGCCCCAGCGTGAGCCCGGCAATCCCGGCCCCGGCGATCAGCACCGGATTGTCACGCGCGATCATCCTTGCCGCCTTCCTTTTCCGCCTGCTGCGCGCGTCAGGAAAAAGGCGGGCGGCGCTTCGCCCGGCGCCGCCCGCCTGCTGCCGTGGCCGGCTTACTTGTCCACTTCGGCCGCAACCATCGCCCGGGCGTCGGCCACCATGGCCGCACCGTCGAGCCCCTTGGCGTTCATGTCCTCGATCCAGGCCTGGGTGAGCTCTTCGCCAATGGCGCGCAGCTTGGCCACCTCGCTCTCGGCCATGGTGACGATCTGGCTGCCCTCGGTGGCCTCGGTCGCCGCCAGCCCCTGGTCGTCGCCGATATCCATGGCGCGCCCGGCCATGGCCGAGGCCTCGATGCCGGTATTGGCGTCGATCACCGCCTTGAGGTCGTCGGGCAGGGATTCGTAGGCATCCTTGTTCATCGCCCAGATGAAGAAGGTGTTATACAGCGCGCGATCGCCGCCGATCTCGGTATGGCCCTTGGCCAGTTCGTTGACCTTGAGCGAAGGCACGATCTGCCACGGGATCACGCCGCCATCGACCACGCCCTTGGAGAGCGCCTCGGGGAAGGCCGGCACCGGCATCCCCACCGGGGTGGCGCCGACGGCCTCGAGCAGCTTGTTGGCCTG
>JALWJU010000126.1 GCA_026997055.1 Paracoccaceae bacterium
ATGGCGCGCGCATGGCGGGCCGCGCGCATCCACTCCACCGCCACCGAGCCCGCGCCCGCGCCGATATCCCACATCAGCGCCCCGCGCATCGGCATCAGCTTGGCGAGCGTCAGCGCGCGCACTTCGCGCTTGGTCATGGTGCCGTCATGGGTGAAGAGATCGTCGGCCAGTCCCGGCACCCGGGGCAGCAGCGCCGCATCGGGCGCGGCGATGCACTCGACCGCGAGCGTGTTGAAGGCAGGCACTTCGTGCGCCCAGCTTTCCGCCAGCCCGTCAAAGCGCGCCTCCTCCGGCCCGCCCATATGCGCCAGAACCGTCATCCGGCTCGCCCCGAAGCCGCGCGCGGCGAGGAAGGCGGCGATCCGGCCCGGCGTCCCGGCCCCGGTGGTCAGGATCAGAAGCCGCGCGCCGGGCTGGATGAAGGCGATCATCTGCTCCACCGGACGGCCATGGACGGTGAGCGTCTCCAGATCGGCCATGGACCAGCCCATGCGCGCCGCTGCAAGCTGAAAGGCGCCCACATGCGGATGATACACGATCTCGGCCGGATCAATCGCCCGGCCGATCCGCGCGCCCACCGAGAACCACAGCGGATCGCCCGAAGCGAGCACCACCACGCGCCTTCCCCGCAGGCGCTCGAGCGTGCCGATCAGCGCATCAAAGGGGCTGGGCCAGGTGATGCGCTCGGCGCTGCTCTCTCCGATCAGCGCATGGTGGCGCGCGCCGCCCAGGATCACCTCGGCCGCCTCGACCACGGCACGGGTCGCCGGCGTGAGCCCCGCAAGCCCGTCTTCGCCGATGCCGACGATATTGAGCCAGGGTTTCATGGGCGGGCCAAGCCGGGGGCGCTGCCCCCGGACCCCCGGAATATTGATGGAAAGATGAAAGGGTGGGTCATGGTGCGACCTCGTCGATCAATCCGCGAAAGGCCGGGTGATGGGGCGCCCAGGCGTCGAGAACGGCGCGGGCATAGTCGGTGACGGCCTGCGCGTGGCTGTCGGGATCGGTGGCGGCGTGAATGGCGTCGATAGTCACGCCAAGGCTGGCGGCGGGCATTGCAAGCGGCGAGAAGGCGTGCCCGGATCTGGCGGCGCGCCGCAGGAAGGAGACGATCCGCGCCTCCGGGGCGCTGTCCTCGAAATGCAGCATCAGCGCGGCCATGTGGATCCAGAGAGACTGGCGCGCGCGCCGGTCCTTGCCGATCGAATGCTGTCCGCAATAGGCGTCGGTCAGCAGGCGATGCGCCTGCCAGTAGCCGGGGTGGGAATATTCGCGCGCCAGCACCTCGCCATAGCGCGCCCAGCAGGCGGGGCTCGGACTCATATAGGCGTGGGCCGGTCCGTCGTGGTGGCCGACATGGCCGCAGGCGGGGCAGGTGGTCATGGCGAGGCCTCCCCGTGGGGGGCGCTGAGCGCATTGACCGCCGCCGAGGCCATGGCCGAGCCGCCGCGCCTTCCTCTGAGGGCGACGAATTCGCAGCCGCGCGGGCGGGCGGCAAGCTCGGCCTTGCTCTCCGCCGCGCCGACGAAGCCGACCGGGAAGGCGAGGATCAGGGCCGGGCG
>JALWJU010000127.1 GCA_026997055.1 Paracoccaceae bacterium
TGACCTGCCCGTCCCCGGCGGCGAGCTCCACGTCATAGCGGGGCACGGCGGCATAATCCTCGCCGTCGATCTCGACCAGCGGAACCGGCGAGGTTTCGCGCGGCGGGCCAAAATAGAACTCTAAATCGAGAACATCAGCGAGCTTTTGGAGGTTTTCAACGGAAGGCATCCCATATCTGGCTCTACCGATGTTTGCAATAAAATGGCGACTTCCCGTTGCCAATAATGATGCCTCGGCAGCAGTAAGGCCCTTTTCACGAAGGCCGCGTTTGATTCGCTCTAAAAGCTCTTCCTTGTCCATGTTGGCAAAAATGCCAACAAAGCAAGCAAAAGGCAATCTTCAAACTTGACTATTGGCACATATGCCACTAAACAGGTTGGCATGATAGCCAAATATCCCGAACATATCCTCGAACTCGCGCGTCGTTATTCCGCGCACTTCAATCACTCGTTGAAAACGGTGAGCTTGCGGGCGGCGAGGCGTGGTGGGTTTTTCGATGAATTGGCCAAGGGAGCCAACATCACGGTCAGGCGCGGTGATGCGATAATCGCTTGGTTCAGCGACAACTGGCCGGACCAGGAACTGGAGTGGCCCCGCTCGATCCCCCGCCCGAAACCCAACAAGAAGGAGGCTGCGTGATGGGTCTGCGCCGCAAGATCGCCCTGTGGATTTGCCCGGAACTGGCGGACCTTCCTTACCCGGCAGTGATCGGCGGTGTGAAGGCGAGGTTCCCGAGCGTCGAGGCACGAGGTAACGACTTGCGGCGGCTGGATCAGCTCTATGCGGCTGCGACTGGTGTGGAACTGAACCACAAGAATGCGCCGGCTTATTCGGGGCCGATGTATGAATGGAGGTGTTCGCGGAAGAAGGTCCGGGCAAGCGCAGTGAACGCAATCGAGCGGCTGCGTTCCGGGCGCAGCGCGGGCGTTCACCAGATGACACATTTCACGACGCTGAACTATTTCTCGGCGATCTGGCCTGACCGGCTTGAGTGGCCGCACAACATCCCCCGCCCGAAACCCAGCAAGAAGGAGGCTGCGTGATGGGTCTGCGCCAGAAATCCGTGCGTATTCGCGACTTGCCGCGGGTATGTATCCCCTTTGCGCTGGTTTACCGGCCGGTCAATCGGGCAGTCTCAGCCATAACAACGCCTCTGGTGTTGGCGGGGCCGGAAATCGCGAAGCGGCTTGAGCAGCGTGTCGAACGGCTTTGCGGTATGACATGCCTTTCACGCCGGCAACGTCTCGAGCAAGCTCTATGGCGATGGTTGCTTGAAGCGCCAGGTGGCGCGCCTGAAGCCAGAGAAGAAAGCCCTCGCCCGGCGGCATTGCCGCCAGGCGGCGTTCGCGCGGGGTCGGCCCCTCTCCAAGAAATACATAGGCTGTTTTCGGCGGGTCAAGAAGGTGGGGAAGGATATCGTTCCACATCTGGTGGACACGATCCTCGTAGGCTTCGCGCTGAAGCTCGCCATACAGATCGAGGAGCTCATTAGCATGTGCCTGGGCTTCCCACAAATACCGATCGAGAAATTCGCAATTCATCATTCCCTCCGTCGGGTGGTTGCACAACCGATGGTAGGGCGGCGGCCCGGTCTTGGGAAGGGGTGCTCCCTCCGGGCCGCCAATTTCAACAACGGGAGGGCCGCGTGATGGCTGGATTTTGGGTATTGATCGGCGGCGGGGTGCTTTCGTCGGTGGCGAGCTTTGTCTTTCTGATGGCGGGCCTGGCGCACAACAAGGCGGACCATGAGCACTTGGTTGCGCCGCTGTTCACCTTTGCAACCATCCTCCAGGGCGTGGCGATTGGGCTGTTGGCATTCGGTGGGGCGGCGCAATGAGCGCGGTTCGGCTGAGCGAAACGGAGGTGGCGCGGGAGGCGCTGGCGGCGCTTGAGGATGCGGCGCGCATCGAGCTGGCCGAGGCGGCGCTGCGCACCATCGCAGACCCGGAGCTGGCGGGCAAGCTGGCGGGCGCGGCGGATCGGATCACCCGGCATGCTCACGCCCTGTGCCAGGAGGCGCTGTTCGAGATGCAGCGCCGGCAGGCGGGGCGCGATGCGGAGAACCTTTCTCCTTACGGGCCGAACAACCCGCCTGTCGGCCGGGGAGAGCGGTCGTGAAGGGGTGGTTCAAGCGGTTTTCAAACAGCCCGGAAGGGCGGCTTGTGGGCGATCTGCTCGGCGGTCTCGCCCTGTTTGCCCTGCTCTGGGCGGGGCTTTTCATCGGATGGGGGATGTCATGAGAGATCAGGCGCGGCTTCTGGCCGATATTCATGCGGTGCTGGCCGAATTGCGGGCCGAGCGCCACGCGGTGAAGGTGGCAGAAAGCTCGGTGATGCTGGATCTGGCCACCGAGCGGCTGGTGCGGGCCGAGGACCGGATGTTTGCCCTGCTCAGCGCGCTCGACCGCGAAGGCGGGCTTGCGGCGCTGGCCGATCTGGCGCGTCGGGCCGGGAGGGCGGCGTGATGGCGGAGGTGTTCGAGGTCATGCGCTTTCGCCAGGGCTGGGCGGTCCTGAACCGCACCACCAAGGAGCGCGAGAGCGGGTTTTACAGCGGTAGGCCCCTGGCAGAAGTACGCTGCGACGCCATGAACCGCGAAGAGGCCCTGCGCCGGCGCCGCAAGACGCGCGCCTGCCTGTGCTGCGGGCGCTCCTTCCTTTCGGAGGGCAATCACAACCGGATGTGCGACCGCTGCCGCCGGCGCAGCCATGAGTTCAACCCGGCGATGGTCGAGCACCCGGTGGGAGGCATCTGATGCACGCGGCGCGGCTCACCTCGCCCCGGCTCCAGCGGGTGCTGCGGCTGCTGGCCGATGGCCGGGAGCATACGACGCGCGACATCGTGCGCCGGGCCGGGGTCTGCGCCGTGAACGCCATTGTCGCCGAACTGCGCAGCCATGGCGCCGAGATCACCTGCCGGCGCCGCAAGGAAGGCGGGCGCTGGCGGTTTTATTACCGGATGACGAAGGGGCCGCTTGATGCGTAAGGCGCGCGAGGAAAAGGACATCCTAATTGCCGAGATCGCCATTGGCGAAGCAAGGGTGACGCCGCTCAACAAGGATGCGGTGCAGGTCATCCGGCAATCGGTCTACGAGACCGGGCAAATTCGCGATGCCATTCATGTGCGCAAGCTGCGCAAGGGCTATGAACTGATCGACGGGCGGCACCGGCTGGAGGTAGCCCGCGAGATGGGCTGGCCGCGTATTCGTGCGAAGGTCTGGTATTGCACCCGGGAAGAGGCGCGGCTGATGGAGGCCGACGCCAATGTGACCTTCACCCATATGGCACCGCTCGATCTGGCGATGAGCCTTGCAGCGCGCAAGGCGGCATATCTGAAGCTGCACCCGGAAACGAAGGCCGGTGTGGCTGGCGCCATGGCGCGGCATGGGCAGCAACGGAAAAATATTTCCTTTGCTGATTTCATCGCTGCAGTGGCTGGTCTCACCCCGCGTCAGGTGCGCAATATCATCGCTGCTGGTGAGCGTTTGACTGACGAGGAGGCCAGGCAGCTTGCCGGCGCTCCGAAGCGCGTTGCCATGAAGGACCTCATCGAGATCGGCAAGATCGGCGAGCCGGAGGAGCGGGCCTATGTGGTGCGGGCGCTGGCGGCGAGGGAGGCGAAGAATGCCACGGCCGCGCGCAAGGCCTGGGGCCGGGCGCAGCATGGCGAGGAGGCGGAAGCCGCCGACAAGGTGGATGCGGCGCACAAGGCGCTGGTGGCGGCGTTCCGCCGGGCGCCGGCCGAGGCGCAGCGGCGCTTCGTGGCCACGGAAAGCGCGCGGATTTTCCGCTATCTGAAAGAGCTGGACGGGGGGCTGGCCGAATGAACGACCCCTCCCGCATCTGGTGGAGCGCCGCCGAGATCGCCGAGGCCGGGCTGCCGGACCTGCCTTCGACGCGACAGGGCGTTGAAGCGCATGTGAAACGGGCCGGATGGCGCGCCGACAAGGCCAATGCGCGCCGGCGGGCCGGGCGCGGGGGCGGATGGGAATATCACTGGAAGCTGTTTCCGCTCGCCGCTCAGCGGGCGCTGAGCGCCCAGGCGGCGATGGAGCGCCGCCCGGTGCCGGCCGAGAGCAGCGACGAAGCCTGGGCGGCTTTCGAGGCCCTGCCGGAGCGGATCAAGGCCCGCGCCCGGCACCGGCTGGCGGTGCTGCAGATGGTCGAGGCGCTGGAGCGGGCCGGGCAGAGCCGGAGCCTTGCCGTGGGCGAGGCGGCGCGGGTGCTCGGGGCATCGGAGCGGGCGATCTGGCGCTGGCGGGCGATGGTCGAGGGCGTGCCTCCGGCCGACTGGCTGGCCCGGCTCGCCCCGAAATACCGCCGCGCCGCCCGCCCGGCTGCCAAGCGTTCTGCCAGCGAGTTCATGCGCCGGCTGAAATCCGACTACCTGCGCCTGAGCCAGCCCTCTTTCAGCGCCTGCTGGCGGCGCGCCCGGCGCTATTGCGAGGCCAGGGGGCTCGATTGGCTGACCGAACGCACCGCCCGGCGCCGGCTCGAGCAGGAGGTGCCGCGGGTCACGCGGATTTTCGCCCGCGAGGGCGAGGCGGGGCTCGCGCGCTGCTTCCCGCCGCAGATCCGCAGCCGCGCCGAGATGGGCGCGCTCGAATGGGTGGATGCGGATTTCCACAAGTTCGACGTTTTCGCGCGCTGGCCCGACGGCACCATCTCGCGGCCCCAGCTGGTGGCGTTTCACGATATCTACTCGGGCAAGGTGCTCTCCTGGCGCGTGGACTGGAGCCCGAACAAGGTCGCGGTGGCCGCCGCCTGGGGCGACCTGGTGGAGGATTACGGCCTGCCCGAGCATGTGCTGTTCGACAATGGCCGGGAATTCGCCAACAAGTGGATGACCGGCGGCGCGAAGACGCGGTTTCGCTTCAAGCTCACCGAGGACGAGCCGCTTGGCATTCTGGCGCTGTGCGGGATCAAGATCCACTGGGCAACGCCGGCGCATGGGCAGGCAAAGCCGGTCGAGCGGGCATTTCGCGATTTTGCCGATGCGATTTCGCGCGATCCGCGCTTCGAAGGGGCCTGGGTGGGCAACCGTCCCTCGGCCAAGCCTGAGAATTATGCCTCGCGTGCCATCGACATCGAGGAATTCATCCGCGTGGTGGCTGACGGGATCAACGAGCACAATGCCCGGCCCGGGCGCAGATCGGAAACCGCGCAGGGGCGCTCCTTCGACGAGACCTTTGCCGAGAGCTATGCCCGCCGTCCGATCCGGCGGGCCACCGAGATGCAGAAGCGGCTCTGGCTGATGGGGCAGGAAGTGCGCAAGCTGCATGCGGGCCATGGCCGGGTCACGCTCATGGGCAACACCTACTGGGCCGCCTGGATGAACGAATATGCCGGCCAGAAGCTGGTGCTGCGCTTCGATCCCGAGGATCTGCATGCGGGGCTGCACATCTACGACCGTGAAGGCCAGTATCTGGGCTTTGCCCCCTGCGAGGTGGCCGAGGGCTTTGGCGATGCGGCAGCGGCGCGCAAGCTTGCCGCCAAGCGCGCGCGGATCCGCAAGGCCGAGCGCAGGCTGCTTGAGCAGCACCGTGAGCTTTCCGCCGCCGAGCTGGGCCAGGGGATGGACGAGACCGCCACCGACCCGGCACCGCTGCCCGCGGCCAAGGTGGTGCGCGGCGACTTTGCCGCCAAACCCGCCGCCGGCGCGCCGCTGGTCAGGCGCCCGCAATGGCGCGACGACGAAGACCCGGAAGAGCGCGCCCGGGTGCTGGCATTTCAAAAGCGGTTCAAGGCCCCGGCAGAGCCGGTGGAGGAAGAAACCCCGCGCGAGCGATATGCGCGCGCCCGTGATCTCGAGCAGCGTATCGAGCGCGGCGAGGCGGTGGGAGAGGCCGAGATGCGCTGGCTCGAGCGCTACCGGACCAGCGCGGAATACCGGGCCGAGAAGGCGCTTGCCGAGAAGTTCGCAGGCAGTTTCTCGGGGCTGAGATGAAACGCGCCGCCATGTGGATCTCGACCATGCACATGGCGGCGCCAAAGAGGGTCTGAGCGGCCCGGAAAGTGAGGGAAGAATGGCAGAAATGGAACGGCTTTACAACTCGGTTGCGCCCCTGCGCAACGTGGCGGCGCTGGTGACCCTGATCGAGCGGGTGCAGGGGCGCCAGATCGGCCTGCCCGGCATGGCCACCTTCTACGGCCCATCCGGCTATGGCAAGACCACGGCGGCGGTTTACGCGGCCAATCATTTCGACACCTATGTGGTGCAGATGAAGAGCTGCTGGACCGGGCGCAAGTTCTGCCAGGCGCTGGCGATGGAAATGGGCCTGCAACCGGCCAAGACCATCGCCGACATGGTCGATCAGATCGCCCAGGAACTGAGCTTTTCGGCGCGCCCGCTGATCATCGACGAGGCCGATTACCTGGTCGCGCGGGCCATGATCGAGATCGTGCGCGACATCTATGAAAGCTCTGGCGCGCCGGTGATCCTGATCGGCGAGGAACTCTTGCCGCAGAAGCTGCAGAAATGGGAGCGGGTGCATGGGCGCATGCTCGACTGGGTGGCCGCGCGCCCGGCCTGCATGGAGGATCTGCGCCATCTCGAGCCGATCTATTGCCCGGGCGTGAAGCTGGACGAGGCCCTGCGCCAAAGCCTGCTGGCGGCCTCGCAGCATTCGATCCGGCGGGTCTCGGTGAACCTCTCCCAGGTGGCCGAATTCGCCGCCACCCGCGGGCTTGAGGCGGTCAGCGCCGAGGATTGGGGCGAGCGCGGCTTCTTCGCCTGCCAGGCCCCGGCACCGAGGAGGGCACTGGCATGAGCTGCAAACCTGTCGATCAGTTGAGCAAGGAGCCCAAGCCGCAGGGAATGGATGGTATCTGGGCCGAAATCCGCCGGCTGAACATCTTCACCCCCAGGGAAATCCACCGCAATACCGACATCCCCAGAAAGACGATCACCGACTACGTGAAGCGCCTTTTGGCAGGTGGCTATATCGAGAGACATTCCAGTTTCGAGGAAACCGGCCGCTATGTTCTGGTGCGCGATGCCGGCATTCACCCGCCGCGCATCCGCCCCGACGGACAACCCGTCACCCAGGGTAAGGGCGTCGAAAACATGTGGCGATCCATGCGGATGCTCCGGCAGTTCACGCCGCGCGATATCATGGTTCATTCGACGACAGACACCGTGTCCGTCACCGAGGCCACGGTGAAGAGCTATTGTTCGATGCTGCTCAAGGCCGGATATCTGCGCGTCATCCAGAAGGCGGTGCCGGGCAAGCGGCAGGCCATATACAGGTTCGTGCGCAACACCGGCCCGCTGCC
>JALWJU010000128.1 GCA_026997055.1 Paracoccaceae bacterium
TCCGACGCCGAACTGGCCGCCGTCATTGCCGATCTGGATCGCCGCATCGCCGCTGCCGGTGCAACGGCCGTCAAGACCGTTGTGTTTTCATCGAGAAAGGGGGTGTGAGGCATGGCCCGCAGCGAAGTGTTCCTTTCGCATGCTTCTACCCTCGATGCGCGGGCCGGGGTTTCGGCATGGTCCGGCCCGCGCACAATCTTGCATTCTCGAACCGGAGGAACAGGCAAATGGCCATGCGTCAGGCGGTTTTGAAACAGTCCGACCTCAAGCGCTATGCGAAAGCCATGCAGGAAACCGGGGTTCGGCGGTGGAGGGTCGTGGCTCGACCGGATGGAACGCACGAAATCGTTGTGAATGAGGACGCCGACGACAACCTTGGCCCGGACCCAGATGAGCTGTTGAAATGAAGCGGCGCAAGAATCCATATCCCGGCGTGAGAAAGAACATAGTGAAAGGCCGGATATACTGGCGATTTGAACGCGCCGGGTTTCGCTGCAATCTGCCCGGCCCTTATGGGTCGCCCGAATTTGTGGCCGCCTATGAAGCGGCGCTTGAAGGTTCTCGCCCGCGCAAAGGAGCGCGCGCCCCGGGAGGCACGCTCGCCTGGCTGATTGAGCAGTACCTTTGCAGCTTGCGTTACCAGAACCTTTCTCCCAGCCGGAAACGCACGATCAGGCGGGAACTGGACTGGCTTAAAAGGCGCGCGGGAAAGTATCATTTCGCGCGCTTGAAGGTGCGCCATGTCGAAGCCCTGATGGCGAAGAAGAGCGGGCCGGCTGCCGCTAATGCGGTGAAAAAGAACTTGTCGATGCTGTTCAATTTTGCCGCCAAAAAGCTCGGATATATGGGGCCAAACCCGGCTCGTTATGCCGAAAAGATGAAGGCAAACCCGGACGGTTACCATACCTGGACAGAAGAAGAGGTGTTGCGCTTTCTCGATCGGCATGGCCCAGGAACGAAGGCGCGACTGGTGTTGCTGCTGGCGCTCAATGCCGGCATGTCACGGCAAGACCTGACCCGCGTCGGCTGGCAGAACGTTCAAAATGGACGGATCACCTACCAGCGCCACAAGACGGCTGTCGCCGCCGATATGCCGATCTTGCCGGAACTGGCCGCCGAACTCGGCCGCGTGCCAAAGACCAGGATGCTGTTCGTAGCCCATGGTCGCGATCATCGGCCGTATTCCCCGGCGTCGCTTGGGAACTGGTTTCGCGACAGGTGCCGCGAGGCTGGCGTTCCAGGGTCGCTGCACGGGTTGCGGAAAGCGGGTGCGACCCGGCTTGCAAATGCAGGCGCGACGGAATGGGAAATTGCTTCGTTCCTTGCCCACGCCGATACGTCGCAGGCTTCTGTCTATACGAAGAAGGCCAATCGAGCGCGCCTGGCTGACAGTGGATTTGCCAAGTTACCTGCCGAAAAAATGTCCAACAAGTCGAGGCTGTTGGACGGAAGGAGGACAAATGCCGAAGGTTGACAGCGGCTTGCGGGAAGAAGTGGCAGCCCGTAGGGGAATCGAACCCCTCTTTCCAGGTTGAAAACCTGGCGTCCTAACCGATAGACGAACGGGCCGCTGCCGGTGCGCGGTTGATAGGGAAAAGCGCGGCGCAGGGCAAGAGATTTTTCGCGTAGAATTGCATTTTTTGCCGCCGGCGCGGTGCGCGGCGATTTTTCTGCGAAAAATCGGGCGCCTCAGGCGCGGGCGGCGTCTTCGAGGCGCAGTTGCGGGCTGATTCTGCCCTGCCAGTTGTTGATCTCGAGCCGTCCGGCCAGGTGGAAGCGGGCGCCGTCATGCTGCATGAGCGCCGGGCCCAGCGGGCTGTCGAAGGCCGAGAAGGCAATGGCGTCGAGATGCGCGCCCAGCCCGTCGGAGAAGCGCAGGCGCAGGTGGTTGTCGCCCACCCGCTTGGCGAAGGCGATGGCGACATCGGGGAAGGCGAATCGCGGGGCAGGGGCGCCGGCGCCGAAGGGGCCCGCGGCTTCGATCTGCTCGATGAGTTCGACGGTTACGGCGCCGGGCATGAGCAGGCCGTCGAGGCGCAGGCCGCGCGCCTGGACGGCGCCGGCGCCCTGGCGGGCGAGCAGTTCCGCAAGGCGCGCCATGGCAGGCTCAAGCTGGGCGCGGGTGAGGCTGAGACCCGCGGCCATTCTGTGACCGCCGCCGGCCTCGATCAGCCCTTCGGCCTGCAGGCGCTGTACGCTGGCACCCAGATCAATGCCGCTGACCGAGCGCCCGGAACCCTTGCCCTTGTCGCCGTCAAGGCCGATCACCAGGGCCGGGCGGTTGGCGATTTCCTTCAGGCGGGCGGCGACGATGCCGACGATGCCGGGGTGCCAGCCTTCGCCCGCGGCCCAGACCAGGGGGGCGTCGAGGCCGCGCGATTCGGCCTGGGCGAGGGCGGCGGCATGTATGGCGGATTCGAGATTGCGCCGCTCGGTATTGAGCTCCTCGAGGCGGGCGGCGATGGCGGCGGCCTCGTGAGGGTCGGCGGTAGAGAGCAGGCGAGCGCCCAGGTCGGCGCGCCCGATGCGCCCGCCGGCATTGATGCGCGGCCCCAGCACATAGCCCAGGTGGTAGGGGCGCGGCGGCTCGTTCAGGCGGGCGATGTCGGCGAGCGCCACCAGGCCGGGGCGCGCGCGCCGTGCCATGATCCTGAGCCCCTGGACCACCAGCGCCCGGTTGGCGCCGATCAGCGGGGCCACGTCGGCGACGGTGGCCAGCGCCACGAGGTCGAGCGCCTGCAGGAGGTCGGGCCCCCGCCGCCCGGATTCGCGCAACTGGCGCCCGGCCTCGACCAGCAGCAGGAATACCACCCCGGCCGCGCAGAGATAGCCCGGCGCCTCGTCGCTTTCGTCCTGGCGGTTGGGATTGACCACGGCGAGGGCGGGAGGCAGGGTTTCGCCGCCCAGGTGGTGGTCGATGACCAGCACGTCGGCGCCTTCCGCATTGGCGGCGGCGATGGCCTCCGGGGCGGCGGTGCCGCAATCGACGGTGAGGATCAGCCCGTGCTCGCGGGCAAGCGCGCGCATTGCCGGCACATTGGGGCCATAGCCCTCGCGGATTCGGTCGGGGACGTAGAGCGTGGCGCTCTGGCCGAAGAAGCCGAGCCAGTCGGACAGGAGTGCCGCCGAAGCCGCACCGTCCACGTCGTAATCGGCGAAAACGGCAATTTTCTCGCCGGATCGCACGGCATCGTTCAGGCGGGCGGCGGCGCGCTCCATGTCCTTGAGGCGGCGGGGGTCGGGCAGGCTGTCGCGCAGGGTGGGAGCGAGAAAGGCCTCGGCTTCGCCCGCGCTTACTCCGCGGCGGGCCAGCACCGCGCAGACGGGCGCCGCCAGGCCGGTAGCCTGGGCGAGCGCTTCGCTCGCGCGTTCGGTTTCCAGAGAAGGACCGCTCCAGCGCCGGCCGGTAAGGGAGGTTTCGACATGGAGAAAGGCAGCCATGGGATCTGGTCTAGAAGGGTGCGAAGGGAAGGTCCAGCGCCGGCTGGTGCGATCCGGGCGGCGGGGCGGTCCTTTCGCGAAAGAGCCTCCCGCCATTTCCGTTCCGCATCTGCCGGAGCCTGAGCGGGCGGGGGCCGGCGGGGCGAGGCGGGCGCTCCCGGCTCCTGCCCCGCCTCCTCTCAGCCTGTCCTCTGCCCGAGCGGGTGGCGATAGCTCATGCGCCGCAGAGAGCCGGTCCTGGAGCGCATGAGGATGGTTTCGCAGTTCAGAAAACCCGGCTCGCGCCGGATCCCGGCCAGTATCGAGCCGTCGGTGACGCCGGTGGCGGCGAAGATCACGTCGGCGGTCACCATGTCGTCGCGGGCGTAGATGCGGTCGAAATCCTCTATCCCGGCGCGGCTGGCGCGGGTGCGCTCCTCGGTGTTGCGAAAGATCAGCCGGCCCCACATCTGCCCGCCCATGCATTTGAGGGCGCTGGCGGCAAGCACGCCTTCGGGCGCGCCGCCCGAGCCCATATACATGTCGATCCCGGTCTTTTCGGCTTCGGCGCAGTGGATCACCCCGGCCACGTCGCCATCGGTGATGAGCCGGATCGCGGCGCCGGTGGCGCGTATCTCGGCGATCATCGCTTCGTGGCGGGGGCGCTCGAGGATGCAGACGGTGATGTCTCGGGCATCGCAGCCCCTGGCCGCTGCAAGGGCATGGACGCGCTCGGCGGGGGCCATGTCGAGGCTGACCACGCCGGGCGCATAGCCCGGGCCGATGGCGAGCTTGTCCATATAGACATCGGGCGCGTGCAGGAGCGTGCCGCGCGGGGCCATGGCGATGACGGTCATCGCATTGGGCATGTCCTTGGCGGTGAGGGTGGTGCCTTCGAGCGGGTCCAGCGCGATATCCACGGCCGGCCCCTCCCCGCTGCCCACCTCCTCGCCGATATAGAGCATCGGCGCCTCGTCGCGCTCGCCCTCGCCGATCACCACCGTGCCGGCAATGTCGAGGCGGTTGAGCTGCTCGCGCATGGCGTTGACCGCGGCCTGGTCGGCGGCCTTTTCGTCGCCCCGGCCGATGAGGGCGGCGGCGGCAATGGCGGCGGCCTCGGAGACGCGGGCAAGGCCCAGCGACAACATGCGGTCGTGAAATTCGGGAGAGGTGCTCATGGAAATCCCTGTCAGGTGTGCAGATTATCGGTGGCCGGCAGCTTAGCAGCCCATCCGGCGGGGGAAAGCGATTCTTCGCGAGAAGGTCGGGCCGCCCTCAGTGGCCCTCGGCCGCCTCGATGGCGCTAACGATATCGGCCAATACCGCGTCCAGCAGCGCTTCGTCCTCGCTTTCGCCCATGACGCGGATCAGGGATTCGGTGCCGGAGGGGCGGATCAGCAGCCGCCCGGTATCGGCCATCCGCGCTTCGCCCTCGGCAATCGCCGCCTGTACGGCGGGGGAGGAGAGGGGGGCGCTCTCCTTTTCATGGGCGACGTTGACGAGCTTCTGGGGCACCGGCTCGAAGCTGCGCGCCAGCGCGCTGGCCGGCTTGCCGGTCGAGACCATGGCGGCGAGGAATTGCAGCCCGGAGAGCAGCCCGTCGCCGGTGGTGGCGTAATCGGCCATCACGATATGGCCCGATTGCTCGCCGCCCAGATTGTAGCCGCCCTTGCGCATCGCCGCGACCACATGGCGGTCGCCCACATCGGTGCGCAGGAGCGCGATCCCCTGGCTCTCCAGGTGGCGCTCCAGCCCCAGATTGGACATCACCGTGGTCACCAGCGCCGGCCCCATGAGGCGCCCGGCATCGGCCCAGCTTGTGGCAAACAGCGCCATTATCTGGTCGCCATCGGCGATGCGGCCCCTTTCGTCGATGATCGCCACGCGGTCGGCGTCTCCGTCGAGGCAGATGCCCAGATCGGCGCCGCTCTCCAGCACCTTGGCGGCGGCGGCCTCGGGGGCGGTGGAGCCGCAGCCCTCGTTGATGTTGAAGCCATCGGGGGCGGTACCGATCTCGACCACCTCGGCGCCCAGTTCCCAGAGCAGCTCTGGAGCGGCGCGATATGCGGCGCCATTGGCCGCGTCGATCACCACCTTGAGCCCGTTGAGGCGCAGCCCCGGCGGCAGGGTGGTCTTGAGAAATTCCACATAGCGCTGGCGGCCCTCGTCCACGCGCCTTGCGCGGCCGATATTTTCCGGGCGCACCGGCTCGACCCCGTTGCGCACGAGGCGGGCGATTTCGCGCTCGGCTTCATCCGAGAGCTTGAAGCCGTCGGGGCCGAACAGCTTGATGCCGTTGTCGCGGTATTCGTTATGCGAGGCCGAGATCATGATGCCGAGATCGGCGCGCATGGAATGGGTGAGCCTTCCCACCGCCGGGGTGGGCACGGGGCCGAGCAGCAGCACGTTCATGCCGGTGGAGGTGAGCCCGGCGGTGAGCGCGTTTTCGATCATGTAGCCCGAAAGGCGGGTATCCTTGCCGATCACCACCCGGTGCCGGTTGAGCCCGTCGCGGCGAAAGTAGCGCCCGGCGGCGGCGCCGATGGCCAGCGCCGTGGGGGCGTCCATGGGCCAGGCATTGGCCCGCCCGCGCACGCCGTCGGTGCCGAAAAGCGATTTGTTTGCAGTATCTTTGGCCTGTTTGCTCATATATCTGCCTCGCCCTTGGTTGCGGCCATGAACAGGGTCACGGCCTGCCGGGTTTCTGCAATATCATGCACCCGGACGATCTGCACCCCCTGACCGATCGCCGCCAGCGCCACGGCGAGCGAGCCAGGGAGGCGCCGCGCCGGCTCGGCTGCGCCGGTGCCGCCCAGCCGGCCGATGAAGCCCTTGCGCGACACTCCCAGCAAGAGCGCGCAGCCCAGCGCGTGAAACAGGCCGATGCGCGCAAGCAGCGCGAGGTTGTGCGCGAGGGTCTTGCCGAAGCCGATCCCCGGATCCAGCACCAGGCGGGCGCGCTCGACTCCGCCCGCCTCGGCCGCAGCGGCGCGTTCTTCGAGATAGTCATAGACATCGAGCAGCACGTCGTCATAGCGCGGGTCGTGCTGCATGGTCCTGGGCTCGCCCTGCGCATGCATCAGGCAGAGCGCGAGGTGGGTGTTATACACGGTGTCTGCCATGTCGCGGTCATGGGTGAGGGCGGAGACATCGTTGATCATGTCGGCGCCCGCCCAGATACCTTCGGCGGCGACGCGCGCCTTGCGGGTGTCGAGCGAGACCGGCAGGCCGATCCCCGCCCCGCGCAGGGCCTTGAGCACCGGGATCACCCGGGCGATTTCCTCGCCGACCGGCACCGGCTCGGCCCCGGGCCGGGTGCTCTCGCCGCCGATATCGAGGATGTCGCAGCCCTGGGCGATCATCTCGCGCGCGGCGGCCACGGCCTGATCCGGGCCGCTGAAGCGCCCGCCATCGGAGAAGCTGTCGGGGGTGACGTTGAGGATGCCCATGATCCGCGGGCGCTCGAGCGTGAGCCCGGCAATGGGCGCGCGCGGGGCGGTGAGGCGGGCGAGGATCTCCGGCGGCGTCTCGCTGGCGGGCAGGATTTCGGGCGCGGCGCCGCGCGAGAGTCGCTCGACGCGCTCGAACCACGCCCAGCCCCCGGCCAGCGGCAGGGCCTCCGGCGGTCGGGCCGGGCCGGTCTGGGCGAGGGGGCGGTAATAGGCCTTTGGATCGGTCGTCATGCCGAGAGGTTTCGCCGCTCAGGCGAGGCTTGGCAAGGTCTGGTCGGCGAGGCGGGCGCCGAGCAGCGGGATTTCCGCCAATGCAGGGGGCGGCGCGGGCGGTTTGTCGCCGACCAGCAGCAGGGCGCTGGCGGCCACCATCAGCATGGTCATGGTATTGA
>JALWJU010000129.1 GCA_026997055.1 Paracoccaceae bacterium
AGCTGCGCGAAATGACCGTCGCGGGCATGATGGACGCCAAGAAAGCCCTGGTCGAGACCGATGGCGACATGGAAGCCGCCATCGACTGGCTGCGCACCAAGGGGCTGGCCAAGGCGGCCAAGAAGTCCGGGCGCACCGCCGCCGAGGGGCTGGTCGCCATCGCGGTCGAGGGCGGCAAGGGGGTCGCGGTCGAGGTCAATTCCGAAACCGATTTCGTCGCCAAGAATACCGAATTCCAGGAGATGGTCGGCGCCATCGCCAGAGCCGCGCTGAGCGTGGAGGATGTCGAGGCCCTGGCCGCGGCCGACCTCGACGGCAAGCCGGTGAGCGAGGCCATTACCGAGGCGATCGCAAGGATCGGCGAAAACATGTCCCTGCGCCGCATGGCCAGCGTGAGCGGCGATGTGGTGGCCAGCTACATTCACAATGCCGTGGCCCCGGACATGGGCAAGATCGGCGTGCTGGTCGCGCTCAGGGGCGGCAGCGAGGAATTCGGCCGCCAGGTCGCCATGCATGTGGCCGCCGCCAACCCGCAGGCGCTGAATGCGGAATCGCTCGACCCCGCCCTGGTCGAAAAGGAGCGCGCGATCCTCACCGACCAGGCCCGCGAAAGCGGCAAGCCCGAACAGGTGATCGAAAAGATGATCGAGGGGCGGATGCGCAAGTTCTTCGCCGAGAACACGCTGCTGGGGCAGGCCTTTGTCATCAACCCGGACCTGAGCGTGGAAAAGGCCGCAAAGGAAGCCGGCGCCGAGATCCTCGGCTATGTGCGCATGGAAGTGGGCGAAGGCATCGAGAAGAAGACCGAGGACTTCGCCGCCGAAGTCGCCAAGACCATGGGCGGCTGAGCGCGCGATTTTTCTGCGAAAAATCGTGGCGCCAGGAAATGGGGCAGGGGCATGAGATTCGGGCCTGCCAGCTCCGTGGATCGATAAAAAGGGCGGCACCGGCAGAAGCTGGCGCCGCCCGGGCTGGGCCGCCTTTGGGACAGGGGCGACCCGGGGAAGAAATCCGGCCGGGGCGGATATGCCGACGGAATATGCGCCGCCATATCCGGCCCCGGTTGTCCGGAAGGGACATCTCGCCGTTGTAATTGCAGCGGCTCGTCATCCCGGGGTTCCATGGCATAATGCCACCACTCACGGAACATGCGCCGGAAAATGCCAGAATGCTGACCTTGGGGAAAGTAAGGGAATCCTTACCGTCCCGGACCGGCGTTGCATGCAAGGGTTGTTTCAGCCCTTGAGCACGAACATCTGGTTCCAGAAAGAGGCCTTCAGCACCGCTTGCGGCGTGGTCTCCACATCGAGCTTTTCGCGCACGAGGCGCAGGTGCTTTTCCACCGTGCCCATGCTCACCCCCATGATGGTGGCGATGTCCTGGCAGGTCTTGCCGTCGGCGATCCAGTTCAGAACTTCCTGCTGGCGCGGTGACAGGCGGGCGCGTTCGTTCAGGTGCGGCAGCGAGATGATCTTCAGATGAGTCATGTTGGCGATCACCGAGATCAGCAGGCCGTCGCGCTCCCACAGGGCGTTCACTTCCTGCTGGTTCATCCCCGGGCGGGCGCACATGGAGACGATGGCGCGCGTACGCGGGGCAGGGGGGGCGAAGGAGATAGAGTAGCCCGCCAGGAGCCCGTAGGCGCGGTTGAGCGCCACCACCCGGGCCTGGGCCTCGCCGATATCGGCGGCATCGCTGCCTTCGACCTCCCAGGGGCGCGCGCCGGTATTGTGCATGGCCCATTCCGACAGGGGAGCATGCTTGTAATATTCTTCCTCGATGAATTTCTTCAGATAGCTCCGGTCGATATTGCTCAGGATCAGCGCGTCTTTCCACGGCCCGACATTGTGCTCGGTGCAGAAGCGGTTATAGCCGTAAAGCAGCCGGTCGAAGCCGAACCGCTCCATTTCGGCGCAGAACATCTGCCAGACATCCTCGATCCTGGTGGCGGCGCCCAGCCGGTCCAGATAGGTCAGCGCCGATTGCATTCTCAGCGCTCCGGCTTCCCGAGCGCATCCAGGTGCCCGGCCAGTGCGCGGATCGCCAGCGGATAGCCCGCCGGGCCAAGCCCGCAGATCTGGGCGAGCGCCACCCGGGATATATAGGAGCGCGCGCGAAAATCCTCGCGGGCGTGGATATTGGACAGATGCAGCTCGATCACCGGCAGGCCGACCGAGGAAATCGCATCCATCAGTGCAATCGACGTATGGGTATAGGCGCCGGCATTGAGCACGATCCCGTCATGGCCTGCGCGCGCGGCATGGATCGCATCCACCAGCGCGCCTTCGTGATTGGATTGCGCGCATTCGACCGAGACCCCGAGATCAGCGGCGGTCTCGGCGCAGAGCGCCTCGATCTCGGCCAGTGTGACCGAGCCGTAGATCTCCGGCTGCCTTGTGCCCAGCAGGTTGAGGTTGGGACCGTTCAGAACCAGTAACGACGTCATCTTTTTCTCCCCGCAGCAAAGGCATATGCGAGAGCGGGGGATTTGTCGAGATTGGTTCAGGAAAATCGAGATCGAATCGGTTTGCCGCATGGGGATTGGCAGGTAGATGAGGAATCTTCCGCAAGTTGCTGTCACAGCTTGAATATCGCGGTTTTCCGGATTTCTCCCTTCCGCAAAGAGGTAACATAATACTTATTATGCGATTCATGTTGGCCGATCCGACTGGCCTATCGCCCCAGCGCGTAGCCTTCTGAGCGGATCGTGCGCACCAGATCGGCGGGAGCGCCGGCCTGCTTGAGCGCCTTGCGCAGGCGGGCGACATGCACATCAACCGTGCGCGTGTCGTGGTCATGCTCGCGCCCCCAGACGCGCCGCAGCAGGCTTTCGCGGCTCCAGACCCGGCCCGGATGCTCCATGAGCGCCGACAGCAGGCGAAATTCCAGCGGCCCCAGCTTCAGCCCCTGCCCCGCCCAGCTGGCCCGGTGCGCCTCGGGCTCGAGCAGGAGCGCTTCGTATTGCAGCCGCGCCCCCACGGCGCCGGGGCGCGTGCGGCGCAGTTGCAGGCGTACCCGCGCCATCAGTTCGCGCAGGGAAAACGGCTTGACCATGTAATCGTCGGCGCCGGTCTCGAGACCGCGCACCCGGTCCACCTCCTCGCTGCGCGCCGATAGCATGATCACCGGCAGATCGCGCCCCGATGCCCGGCGCTTGATCCGGCGGCAGATCTCGATCCCCGAGACCCCCGGCAGCATCCAGTCGAGAAGCACCAGGTCCGGCGCTTCCTCCTCGAGCAGCAGCAGCGCCTCGTCGCCATCGGCGGCCTCGGCGACCGAATAGCCCTCGGCCTCGAGATTGTAGCGCAGGATCTCGCGCTGGGCGGCCTCGTCCTCGACCACCAGTATATGCGCCCGGTCCGGGCTCAAAGCTCGCCTTCCGGGATCACCTTGTAAACATCCCTGTTGCCCTTGGGCCGGCTTTCGCCGGGCAGTTCGCCGGTCACCACATAGATCACCTGCTCGGCGATGGCGGTTACGTGGTCCCCTGCCCGCTCGATGTTCTTCGCTATGAAATGCAGATGCATGCAGGCGGTAATCGACCTGGGATCCTCCATCATGAAGGTGAGGAATTCGCGAAACAGCGCGTTGTACATCTGGTCCACCTCGAGGTCGCGCTGGCGCACGTCCTCGGCCAGGGCCGCGTCCTCGCGGATGAAGGCCTCGAGCGCGTCCGAGAGCATCGCGTGCACCTCGCGGGCCATGCGCTTGATCGAGCCCGGCGCGCCCTCGATGGGCCGCATCTGCGCGAGCACATTGGCGCGCTTGGCCATGTTCTTGGCGTAGTCCCCTACCCGCTCGAGATTGCCGGCGATCTTCATCACTCCGAGCGCGGTGCGCAGGTCGCTGGCGATGGGCTGGCGCAGGGCCAGCAGGCGGGCGCAGGATTCGTTGATTTCGAGTTCCAGCGCGTCGATGGCCCGGTCGCCGCGCCGGACCTCGGCGGCGAGCGCTTCGTCGCGGGCTTTCAGCGCCCGGGCGGCATTGAGCAGCGCCTCTTCGACAAGCCCGCCCATGCGCATGACCCGGGCGCGGATCGCTTCGAGGTCGCGGTCGAAGGCCGACAATATATGCTCTGGCATGGGGCTCTCCTGTCCGGTCCGCCTATCCGATCCGCCCGGTGATATAGGCCTCGGTGCGGCTGTCGGCGGGGTTGGTGAATATCTGGTCGGTCTCGCCGTATTCCACCAGATTTCCGAGGTGAAAGAAAGCCGTGCGCTGGCTGACCCGGGCCGCCTGCTGCATGGAATGGGTGACGATGACCACGGCGATGGAGCGGCCGAGCTCGTCGATCAGCTCTTCGATCTGGGCGGTGGCGATGGGGTCGAGGGCCGAGGCGGGCTCGTCCATCAGCAGCACTTCGGGGCCGGTGGCCACGGCGCGGGCGATGCACAGCCGCTGTTGCTGGCCGCCCGAAAGGCCGGTGCCCGGCGCCTGAAGCCGGTCCTTCACTTCGTCCCACAAGGCCGCGCGGCGCAAGGATTTTTCCACGATCTCGTCAAGCTCGGCGCGGCTGCGGGCGAGGCCGTGGATGCGCGGGCCATAGGCGACGTTCTCGTAGATCGACTTGGGGAAGGGATTGGGCTTCTGAAACACCATGCCGACGCGCGCGCGCAGTTCCACCGGATCCACCCGCGCGTCATGGATGTCTTCGCCGTCAAGGCAGAGTTCGCCTTCGACGCGGCAGGTGGGGATGGTGTCGTTCATCCGGTTGAGGCAGCGCAGGAAGGTGGACTTGCCGCAGCCCGAGGGGCCGATGAAGGCGGTCACCATGCGGTCGGAAATATCCACCGAGACATCCTTGATCGCGTGGTTGTCTCCATACCACACGTTGACGTTTCTTGCCGTTACCTTGGTGCCTTGCGAGCAGTTGTTCATGTATGCCCCCTTACCATCTGCGCTCGAAGCGCCGCCTGAGCAGGATCGCGGCGAGGTTCATGGCCAGCAGAAAGCCGATCAGCAGGATGATCCCCCCCCAGGCGCGTTCGTACCAGGCCGGATCGGCCCGCCGGGCCCATTCGTAGATCTGCGCGGGCATGGCGGAATTGGGCGCGAGAAAGGCTTCGGCGGGCGATGCCGGCGGATTGGTGGCGACGAAGCCGATCATGCCGATCAGCAGGAGCGGCGCGGTCTCGCCGAGCGCCTGAGCGAGGCCGATGATGGTGCCGGTAAGGATACCCGGCATGGCCAGCGGCAGGACATGGTGAAAGACCGTCTGCATCCGCGAGGCCCCTACCCCGAGCGCCGCCTCGCGGATCGAGGGCGGCACGGCCCTGAGCGCGGCCCGGGTCGAGATGATGATGGTGGGCAGCGTCATCAGCGTGAGCACCAGCCCCCCCACCAGCGGCGCCGACTGGGGCAGGCCGGCGAACTGGATGAACAGCGCAAGCCCCAGGATGCCGAAGACGATCGAGGGCACGGCGGCGAGATTGGCGATATTGACCTCGATCAGGTCGGTGAGGCGGTTTTGCGGAGCGAATTCCTCGAGATAGACCGAGGCGGCCACGCCGATGGGCAGGGCCAGCGCCAGCACCACCAGCATCATCGCCAGCGAACCGAGCGCGGCGGTGCCGATGCCGGCGGCTTCGGGGCGGCTTTCGGAGGCGTCGGAGCCGGTGAGGAAGGCGAGATTGAAGCGGCTTTCGAGCAGGCCGGCGGCGCGCAGCGCATCGGCCACGTCCAGATGCGCCGGCGTGAACTTGCGCTCGCGTGCGAGGCTCTCGCGCGTCACCCGCCCCTTGAGATAGCCATCGACGCGCGCGCTGGCCAGAAAGCGCATGGTGAGGCTGCCCCCGATCAGCTCCGGCTCGGCCAGCACCCGGGCGCGCAGTTGGGCGGGGGCGCCTTTGGAGAGCAGCGCGCGCAGTTTCTTTGCCTTGGCAAAGGGGTTCTCGGCCCCCGCCTCTTCGAGCGCGCGCAGCAGGGCGGCGTCCAGGAGCGGGGCGTATTTGAAGGTCGTGACCCGGGCGAGATCGGCGGGATCGCGGGTGCCGTTCGGATCGAGCCTTTCTTCCGGGAGCTCCACCGTCAGGGTGACGAATGCCTGGCGGAAGGCAGGGGCGCCGTCATGGAGGATGATGCCCATCAGGCCGGTCAGAAAGGCGAGCGCGGCCAGGATCGCCGCCAGCCCGAAGGCGCGAAAGCGCGCCTCCGCACGGTTGCGCGCCCGGGTGCGCGGGCCGGGGGTGAAGAGGGATTTCTTCGGCGCGCTCATTCGTATTGCTCCCGGTATTTGCGCACCACATGGAGCGCCAGCACATTGAGCCCGAGCGTCAGCACGAACAGGGTCATCCCCAGCGCGAAGGCCACCAGCGCCTCGGCGCTGGCGAAATCGGCATCGCCCGTCAGCTGGCTCACGATCTTGGCGGTGATGGTGGTCATGGCGTCAAACGGGTTGAGCGAGAGCCGCGCCGCCGCCCCCGCCCCCATGACCACGATCATGGTCTCGCCGATGGCGCGGCTCGCGGCCAGCAGGATCGCGCCGACGATCCCCGGCAGCGCCGCCGGCAGCACCACGAGGCGCAGGGTCTCCGAGCGTGTCGCGCCAAGGCCCAGCGAGCCGTCGCGCAGGGCTTGCGGCACGGCGTTGAGGATGTCGTCGGAGAGCGAGGAGACGAAGGGGATCAGCATCCCCCCCATGACCAGCCCCGCGGTGATCGCCGCGCTCGCCCCCTGCATCCAGCCCAGGCCCTCGCTGCCGAAGACGCGCGCCAGTGCCGGTCCCACCGTGACCAGGGCGAAGAGCCCGTAGACGATGGTCGGGATTCCGGCGAGCAGTTCCAGCAGCGGCTTGAGGAGGGCGCGCGCGCCGGGGCTGGCATATTCCGAGAGGTAGATCGCCGCGAAAAGGCCGATCGGCACCGCCACCGCGAGCGCGATGAGCGAGATGTAGAGCGTGCCCCAGAGCAGCGGCAGGATGCCGAGCCGGGAGCCGCCGCCGAAGCTAGGCGCCCAGATCGTGCCGAAGAAGAAGTCGCCGGCCGGATAGAGGCGGAAAAACCCGATCGTGCCCGAGAGCATCGAGGCGACGATGCCCAGCGTGGTCAGGATCGCGAGGGTTGCGGCGCCGATCAGCAGGGCCTCGAGGATCGCCTCGACGTGGCTTCGCGCGCGCCGGCGCGGATGGATGCGCCAGAGCGCGTATCCCAGCCCTGCAAGCGCGGTGAGCAGCACCGTGAGGCTCGCCAGCCCGCTGGCCCGCGCGCGCAGGGCGCTGTAGAGGCGCGCGGCCTCCTGCAGGGATGCGGCCAGGGAG
>JALWJU010000130.1 GCA_026997055.1 Paracoccaceae bacterium
CTGCGCCGGAGGTCGCCGGGGCGCGCATCGCCTCGGGCCGCTATGCGGCGACCTCCGGCGCAGATGGCCGCTACCGGCTGGAGGGGCTTTATCCCGGCAGGCACCGCATCAGCGTCACCGCCTCGCCGCGCCATGCGCCTTTCGAGGCCGAACTGTTCCTGATGCCCGACGTGCCGCAGGAGTTCGACCCGGCGCTCGAAGCGGCAAGCGGGGGCGCGACCCTTGGCGGGGTCGCCGGTGTCCTCGTGGATGCGGCTACCGGCGCGCCGCTGAAGAGCGCCACGGTTCAGCTGATCCCCGCCGGGGCGGACAGCCTTGCCGCGAGAGCGGCGCGCACCGATGCCGAAGGGCGCTTCAGCTTCGCGGATGTGCCGGCGGGCGAGGCCCGGCTGGTGGTCGATCCTTTCGCGCAGGGGGCGGACTATTACGCCGCCAATGGCAACAGGCTCTTCGAGCGCCTGGAAATACCGCTCGAGATCAGCGCCGGCGAGACCGCCAGCCCCACCGTCGCGCTGCCGACCGCCGGCGCGAAGGCAATCGAGCGCAGTGCCACCATCAAGGGTACGATCCGCGACCTGGTGAGCGGCGCGCCGATCGCCGGGGCGCAGGTCTTTGTCGGTCGCAAGAGCGCGACCAGCGGCCCGGACGGGGGCTTTCGCGTGCGCGAGATCCGTACCGGCCGGCGCATGCTGATCGCCGAGCATCCCGATTACCTGGAATTCCGCCGCGATCTCGGCCCGCTCGAGCCGGGCATCCGGGAAACGGAAATCCTGATGCAGCCCGTGGGCACCGGCAATTTCGAGGGGCAGGTCCTGGCCGCCGACAGCGGCAGGCCGCTGGCCGGGGCGCTGGTCGTCGTCGGCAACAGGGAAGCCGTGACCGACGAGCAGGGGCGCTTCCGCCTGCTCGGACTGGCAGCCGGCGATCTGAGCCTGTCGGCCAGCGCCGAGCGCCACAAGCCGGCCAGCCTGACGCTGAGCCTCGCCGAGGGCGAGACCGCCAGCAGGGCGATCAGGCTCGAACCTGTCACCACCGGCCGGGTCGCCGGCCTCGTGCTGGATGCCGAAACCGGCCAGCCGCTGCCGGGTGCGGCGGTATTCATCGGCAGTGAGCGCCTGCAGGCCGGGTCCGATGGCGCCTTTCGCTCGGGCGAACTGGCCGAGGGCGAAGTCCTGCTGACAGCGCAGCATGCGGGCTATCGGCCGGCGAAAATGCCCCTGCGCGTCTTTGCGGGCGAGGAGGTGGGCGCGGTGCTCGAGCTTGCGCCGATCACCACCGGAAGCCTTGCCCTCACGGTGCTCGATGACGAAACCGGCCAGCCGCTGGAGGGCGCGATCGTGCGCATCGCCGATCGCGAGGCGCGCAGCGATGCGCGGGGCCGGGCCCGTTTCGACGACCTGCCCGCCGGGATGCATTCCGTCGCCGCCGACCATCCCGGCCATGTGCCGGGCGCGGCGGACATCCGTATCCGCCGCGCCGCCGAGACCGCGGCCGAATTGCGCCTGAAGCCGATCCTGACCGGCGATGTCGTCGGGCGGGTGATCAATGCG
>JALWJU010000131.1 GCA_026997055.1 Paracoccaceae bacterium
ACACGCGCTTGGCCTTGGTGGCCGGTGGCAAGCTCAATGAAAAGGGCCAGTCGATCGGCTGGAAGATCTCGAAATCGACCTTTCGCGCGATCGTCGACAGCGCTTTCGGCCTTGATCCGCGCGATGAGACCCCGGCCACCAAGGCCAAGCGCGTGTTGCCCGGGCTCAGGCAGCTCAATGGCATCGTGTTTGCCGCGCGCATCATGGTCGAGCCCGCCTCCAACCCGAAATACCGCGACCAGAACCGGATCGCCAATGTCGTTCTGCCCGACGAGCCGCATTACGCGGCGATCATGGGTGGTGAAACCGTTCCCCCCGAGCCGGTCAATGCCCCGCCGCGCAAGGCCACGACCGCGCAGGCCCCGGGCTGGCAGGCGCAAGCGCCCGCATGGGGCGCGCAGCAGCCGGCAGCGCCGCAGGGTCAGGGGGCATCGGGGTCACAGCCGGGCAATCCGGGTCAGGGCACTACCGGTGCGTCGGCGCCAGCCGCAATGCCCGCCTGGCTCAACGGCTGACGGGCATGGCCGAATGCCGGAGATGAACCGATGGCACGCCGCCCGCGAAAGAAGGCAGGCCCCCGGCGCAGGCCGCGTGTTCGCAAGCAGCGCGCTCAGGGCGTCGGAGGTTCGGCAGGGCCGGTGCACGCGGCGGAGCCCCCGCTCTGTGCCGTCTGCATGCGCGAGGCGCGCGGCTTCGGCTACTGCCTCGGCCTGAGGCATGACCGCCACCCCCATTACCGTTTCTGTTCGCGCCGGTGCCAGGAGATCGGCGCGGACATCGCCAGAAGGAACAACGGAATGATCGACAAGACCGCGCGCGAGCGCCAGGCGATCCGTGATGCACGGGCGTCTTTCGCCGAGGCGCTCACATCGCTCGGGCTCATGGAGCCCTTCTTTCACCGCACGCCCGAGGACATCGACCGGCTGATCGAGGCGGCGGTGACCGGCTATATCGACAGCATGCAGGAACAGGCCGCGCGCAAGGAGCGGACCGGCACCGTGCTCGACGACCCGATTCCGTTTTGAGGGCGGCACCCATGATCGACCTCAATCACAAATCCGGCTGCATCTATGGCGCCGGTGCGCCGCGCCCGCCGATCGCCGAGGCTGTCTCTGACGCCATCGATACCGCACTCGTCCGGCGCCACGGGACGGAACGACCCCGGACCTATGTCAGTTCCTCGGGGCTTGGCCGCGACTGTCTGCGCCAGATCCAGTTCGACTACCTTGCGGTGCCGAAGGACGAGGGCCAGGGATTCACGCCGCGCACGCTGCGCATCTTCGAGGCCGGTCACCGGGCCGAGGACATGGTGGCGGGCTGGCTGAGGCTGGCCGGGTTCGACCTGCGTACCGAACGCGCCGAAGGGCGGCAATACGGCTTCGAGGCGCTCGACGGACGGTTCAAGGGCCACATCGACGGCTGCCTCATCTCGGGCCCCGTCGCCATGGACTATCCCGCGCTGTGGGAGAACAAGGCGCTTGGTGCATCCAGCTGGAAGGACGTGGTCAAGCGCGGCGTCCGCGTCGCGCGGCCGGTCTATGCCGCGCAG
>JALWJU010000132.1 GCA_026997055.1 Paracoccaceae bacterium
GTTTTCCTCGACGAAACCCCAGTCATAACAGAGGTTTGACTTCAGATCGTCATGCACCTTTGGCGCGCCCTCGGCGAGCGCCGCCTTCATGTCCACCACCGCCGGAAGCTCCTCGATATCGAGTTCGATCGCCTCGGCCGCATCGCGCGCCTCGGCCTCGGTCTCGGCCACCACCGCGGCGATGGGCTCGCCCACATGGCGCACCTTGCCCTCGGCGAGGATCGGGTGCTTGGGCTCCTGCATCGGCTCGCCGTGGCGGTCGGTCACCTGCCAGCCGCAGGGCACGCCCCCCACCTCGGCGAAATCGGCGGCGGTGAAGATGCGCAGCACGCCGGGCATCTGCGCCGCCTCGCTCGTGTCCACGCCATTGAGCCGCCCATGGGCCACGTTCGAGCGCAGAAACACCACATGGGCCTGGCCGGGCAGGTTGATGTCATCGGTATATTTGCCGTTTCCGGTGAGAAACCGCTGGTCCTCGCGGCGCTTGTTGGGCGCGCCGATGCCTCCGTCTGCTGGCATGTATTTCCTCCCTGACTGGCGGGTGCTTGCCCGCCTTGCGCATTTCGCGACTGTTTTCGTCTGTTCGTCTCGTCTATCCGGCTATTCGGCGGCCACGGCCACATCCTGCCCGGAGGCGGCCATGATGGCACGCACGATATTGTGGTAGCCCGTGCAGCGGCAGATATTGCCGCTGATATAGGCGCGGATCTCGGCCTCGGTGGGCCTGGGGTTTTCCTTGAGAAGCGCCGCCGCCGCCATCACCATGCCCGGGGTGCAGAAGCCGCATTGCAGGCCGTGATGCTCCCTGAAGGCGGCCTGGATCGGACCCAGCGAGCCGTCGGGCTCGGCCATGCCCTCGATGGTGGTCACCTCGGCGCCCTTGGCCTCGAGCGCGAACATGTTGCAGCTTTTGACCGGGCGGCCGTTCACATGCACGGTGCAGGCGCCGCACTGGCCGGTATCGCAGCCCACATGGGTGCCGGTGAGCCCGAGCGCTTCGCGCAGATAGGTGCTGAGCAAGGTATTGTCGGCGACCTCGGCAGAGACAGCCCTGCCGTTCACGGTCATCGAGACCTGTGTCATCTGGTTCCTCCCTGATATGTTTGCGGTCAGTTAAGCATGATCGCGGCGCTTTGAGAACCGCCTTTCACGGAAAAGTTGTGGATTTTTCCGCCTGTCCGCAATCAGGCGCATCGCCGGCCTGCGGCGCCTTTGCCCGGACGTCGGAAGATTCGGAAAAGCGGTTATTTTTCACGCGGTTGCGGGCGCGAAGGCATCTCCTTGAGCAGCCCGCCCACGCCCATGGCGGCGATGTCGTCCGGGCCGGGCGGGCAGGCGCAGAGCACGCGCGCGATCACCTGGTCGGCGCCGTTGGGCGCCAGCGAGCGGGCGCAGCCGGGCAGGCCGATCACCGGGCGCTGGCCGAGCGCGCCGACAAACAGCAGGTTGCCCGGATCCACCGGCAGGCCGAAGCGGATCAGCCTGCCCCCGGCGGCGGCGAGCGCGGCGGGGGCGATGTCGGCGCGGTCGGACGTGGCGCTGTCG
>JALWJU010000133.1:0-2434 GCA_026997055.1 Paracoccaceae bacterium
GGGCCTGCCAATGCGTGCCCTGACCGCGGGCGCGCTCATCCGGCGCCACGGTGGGATCGTCGGCCGCTTCCGGCGTGATCTTCACCACGCTGATCCAGTGGGTGATCTCGGCCAGGTCGCGCAGCACCGCCATCGGGTCGGCACCATCGGCATATTGCGCGCCAAGTTCGGCGAGGGCGGCAGCCGCATCGCCCCGCATGATCATCTCGAACAGGTCCATGACCCGCCCCCGGTCGGCGAGCCCGAGCATGGCGCGGACCTGATCGGCCGTCGTCTCGCCGGCGCCATGGCTGATCGCCTGGTCCAAGAGGCTGGTAGCATCGCGCGCCGAGCCCTCGGCCGCGCGCGCGATCAGCGCCAGCGCGTCATCGGCGATGCCGGCCCCTTCCGCATCGGCGATGCGCCTGAGGAGCGCGATCATCTCCTCGGGCTCAATCCGGCGCAGGTCGAAGCGCTGGCAGCGGCTCAGCACCGTCACCGGCACCTTGCGGATCTCGGTGGTGGCGAAGATGAATTTCACATGCGCCGGCGGCTCTTCCAGCGTCTTCAGCAGCGCGTTGAAGGCCTGCGTGCTCAGCATGTGCACTTCGTCGATGATATAGACCTTGTAGCGCGCCGAAGCCGCCCGGTAGTGGACGCTTTCGATGATCTCGCGGATGTCGCCGACCCCGGTGCGGCTGGCCGCGTCCATCTCCATCACGTCCACATGGCGGCCTTCCGCGATCGCCCGGCAGGGCTCGCAGACACCGCAGGGCTCGGTGGTGGGGCCGCCCTTGCCGTCGGGGCCGATGCAGTTCAGCCCCTTGGCGATGATCCGCGCGGTGGTGGTCTTGCCGATGCCGCGGATGCCGGTGAGGATGAAGGCCTGGGCGATGCGGTCCGCGGCGAAGGCGTTCTTCAGGGTGCGCACCATCGCCTCCTGCCCGACGAGGTCGGCGAAGGTCTCGGGCCGGTACTTGCGCGCAAGCACCTGATAGTCGTTTTCCGGCGTGTCGCTCATCGGCCCCCCTGAATCGGATCGCGCCAAGCCTAAGCGCCCGGCGCGGTCGCGTCCAGCTTTGCCTGTCCGGCCGGGCCGGCGGGGCGGGCCGGCCTACCCCTCCAGCACGTCCTCGAAGGTACGCAACCCGGCGCGCGGGGCCTGCACCAGCACCGCCATGTTGCCGGGCTTGTGCTCGTTGCGCATCATCTTCATATGCGCCGCAGGGATGTCCTCCCAGGCGAAAACCTCGCTCATGGAAGGATCGAGCCGGCGCTCGACCATCAGCTTGTTGGCCGCCGCGGCCTGCTTGAGATGGGCGAAGTGGCTGCCCTGCACCCGCTTCTGGTGCATCCACAGATAGCGCGCGTCCAGCGTCAGGTTGTAGCCCGTGGTGCCGGCGCAGATCACCACCATGCCGCCTTTCTTGACCACGAAGACCGAGACCGGGAAGGTCGCCTCGCCGGGATGCTCGAAAACCATGTCCACGTTGTTGCCCTTGCCGGTGATGTCCCAGATCGCCTTGCCGAACTTGCGCACCTCCCCGAACCATTCCTTGTATTCGGGCGTATTGACGACCGGCATCTGCCCCCAGCAGTCGAAATCCCTGCGGTTGATCACCCCCTTCGCGCCGAGGCTCATGACGAAATCGCGCTTGGATTCGTCGCTGATCACCCCGATCGCATTGGCGCCGGCGGTGTTGATCAGCTGGATCGCATAGGAGCCCAGCCCCCCGGAAGCGCCCCAGACCAGCACATTCTGCCCGGGCTTGAGGTCATGGGGCTCATGGCCGAACAGCATCCGGTAGGCGGTGGCCAGCGTCAGCGTGTAGCAGGCGCTCTCCTCCCATGTGAGGTGGCGCGGGCGCTCCATGAGCTGCTGCGCCTGCACCCGGGCGAACTGGGCGAAGGAGCCGTCGGGCGTCTCGTAGCCCCAGATCCGCTGCGAAGGGCTGAACATCGGGTCGCCGCCATTGCATTCCTCGTCGTCGCCATCATCCTGGTTGCAATGCACCACCACCTGGTCGCCGACCTTCCAGCGCCGTACCTTTTCGCCGACCTTCCAGACGATGCCGGCGGCGTCGGAGCCGGCGATGTGATAGGGGGCCTTGTGCACGTCGAAGACCGAGATCGGCTTGCCCAGCGCCGCCCAGACGCCGTTGTAATTGACGCCGGCGGCCATCACCAGCACCAGCACCTCGTGGCTGTCGATCTCCCAGGTATCGACCACCTCGACCTGCATTGCCGTATCCGGCTCGCCGTGGCGCTCGCGACGGATGGTCCAGGCATACATCTGCCGGGGCCCATGGCCGAGCGGCGGGATCTCGCCGATTTCGTAAAGGTCCTTTTCCTCGGCCTCGTAAGGGGCGATTGCGGGAGAAGTATCTGTGCCCATGATATGCGCTCCGGTGTTGCAGGCGGGGGTTGTTCGATTGTGCTGCTGCAGCATTACGAT
>JALWJU010000133.1:2444-7232 GCA_026997055.1 Paracoccaceae bacterium
CGCAAGGATGCAACCGGAAACGGAGGGAATTTGTAATTTTATGTCGCGCTCGGCTTGGCGCCATCCGCCTCCCCGGGCAGCAGATGGGCGATGGAATTGGCGTAGAAGGCCAGCAGGGGCCGATCCCCGGGGGCAACCCGGCAGCTTCCGTCGGGCGTCTCTTCGACGATCTGGCGAATGACCAGGCCGCGCAGGCCGACCTCGACCGTGTAATCCATGTCCTCGCGCGGCAGGTGCACATGCGCGCCGGCCGCCTCCAGCCGCGAGACCAGGGCGGCGAAGCGGCGGGTGATGTCGGCGCGTTTCTGCGCCCCGTGCTGGAGCAGGATCGTGGCCACAAGCGGCACCGGCAGCACCGGCACCACGGCGCGGATGCGCTCCATCAGTTCGTTTGCCAGCGGTTCGGCCAGCTCCGCGCTGTCGCCTTCGCGAGCGGCGGCGAATTCGCTCAGCGCCAGCGGCGTGCCGAAAGAGACGCTGGCATAGCCCAGCCGGTGAAAGCGCCGGGTCAGCCGCAGCCAGACATGGCGGCCCAGATGGCGGGCCACGTCGCGCAGACGCATCCGAAAGCGCCGGTGCCCGCCCTCGCCCGCCGCCACCAGCATCCGGTCCTCGATCACCCGGTCGTAATTGATCGCCACCGGCACGAATACCACGTCGCGGCTCTTGCCGGGGCGAAAGCCCTGGATCATGTAGCTGAGCAGCCCCATCTTCGGCGCGCCCACGGCGCCGGTCAGGCTCAGCCCGCCCTCGGGAAACATCGCCTGCGTCACCCCGCCCTCGGTCGCCATCTGCACATAGCGCGCCAGCACCCGGCGGTAGAGCGCGTTGCGGCTCTTGCGGCGGATGAAATAGGCGCCCATGGAGCGGATCAGCGCGGCCAGCGGCCAGCGCCGGGCCCATTCGCCCACCGCATAGGAAAGGCTGGTGCGCTCGGCGGCAAGCCATGTGACCAGAACGTAATCCATGTTGGAGCGGTGATTCATCACGAAGACCACCGTCGCTTCCGGGTCGATCCGCTCGAGCCCCGCCTCGTCAAACGCCCCCAGCCGCACCCGGTAGAAGGCCCGGCTCAGCACCTTGGCAAGCCGCGTGCCGATGCCGAAATAGGCGGTCGCGGAAAAGCGCGGCACGATCTCGCGCGCATAGCGGCGGGCCTTTTCGAAGGCCACGTCCTGAGGCACCCCCTCTTCGCGGGCATGCTCTTCGATCGCCTCGGCCACCGCCGGATCGTAGATCAGCCGCTGGATCATGTCGTGGCGCCGGGCCAGCCTGAAGGGCTCGATCGGCCGGGTCAGCCGCTCGTTGAGCCGCGCCACCACCCGCTCCATGCGCCGGCGGAAGAACCAGCGCACCGACGGAAACAGGAAATGCGAAGCAAAGGTGACCACGGCAAAGGCCACCAGCAGCACCAGCGCCCAGAGGGGGACTTCGACAAGGCGGTTCATGGGCTCAGTCTTTCAGGAAAGGGCGCAGAGGTCCAGCATCCCGCGCCGGCGGCAGAATGTCCGCCCTATCTCCGCCCCGTTTGCGCCATGTCAATTCGCGCTCTTTCCTTCCGGCCTATCCTGCGCCGGAAAGTAAGTGATAACCAAGGAGGTTCAGATGCTTGCATTGTACAGACGCGTATTTACCGGCACCATCGCCGCGGCGCTCGTCGCGGCTCTGGCTCTGCCCGCGGCAGCCCTCGACCGGCGGGTGCGGATCGTCAACAATACCGGCTACACCATGGTCGAATTCTACGGCTCCAACCAGGGCACCGACAGCTGGGAAGAAGATATCCTCGGCTATGACGTCCTGCCCTCGGGCCGCTCGGTGGTGATCGACTTCGACGACGGCACCGGCTATTGCATCTTCGATTTCAAGGCGGTGTTCGAGGACGGGGACGAGGTCACCAGCTTCGGCAAGAATGTCTGCGAGCTGGGGACATTTACCTATAATTGACGCGCCATTGAGGCGACCTGACGCGGGGGCGCCCGGCGGGGTGCCCCTTTGCGCGGCAATATCCTTACGGGATATTTCCCCCTTGCGTAACATTGTTGCGCCTGCGAAAATGCTGCGGTGCAACAATGCGAGGCCGACATGACCGCTACCGAACGCGACCGCCCCTGGCTGATCCGCACCTATGCGGGCCATTCCTCCGCCGCCGCGTCCAACGCGCTCTACCGCGAAAACCTCAAACGCGGCCAGACCGGCCTTTCGGTCGCCTTCGACCTGCCCACCCAGACCGGCCATGACAGCGACGATCCCCGCGCCCGTGGCGAGGTCGGCAAGGTCGGCGTGCCGATCTGCCACCTGGGCGACATGCGCAAACTGTTCGACGCCATCCCCCTCGAGCAGATGAACACCTCCATGACCATCAACGCCACCGCGCCCTGGCTGCTCGCCCTCTATATCGCGCTGGCCGAGGAGCAGGGGGCCGACATCGCGGCGCTTCGGGGCACGGTGCAAAACGACATCATCAAGGAATACCTCTCGCGCGGCACCTATATCTGCCCGCCCGAGCCGAGCTTGCGGATGATCACCGACGTCGCCGCCTATACCCGCCAGCACCTGCCGAAATGGAATCCGATGAATGTCTGCTCCTACCACCTGCAGGAGGCGGGCGCGACGCCGGAAGAAGAGCTTGCCTTCGCGCTGGCCACCGCCATCGCGGTGCTGGACGACCTGCGCGAGAAGGTCCCGGCCGAGGACTTCCCGGCCATGGTCGGGCGGATCAGCTTCTTCGTCAATGCGGGCATCCGCTTCGTCACCGAAATCTGCAAGATGCGCGCCTTCACCGAGCTTTGGGACGAGATCACCCGCGAGCGCTACGGGATCGAAGAGGCGCGCTTCCGCCGTTTCCGCTACGGAGTGCAGGTCAATTCCCTCGGCCTCACCGAACAGCAGCCGGAGAACAACGTCTATCGCATCCTGCTCGAGATGCTCGCGGTGACGCTCAGCAAAAAGGCCCGGGCGCGCGCCGTGCAGCTTCCGGCCTGGAACGAGGCGCTCGGCCTGCCCCGGCCCTGGGATCAGCAATGGTCCATGCGCATGCAGCAGATCCTCGCCTACGAGACCGACCTGCTGGAATACGAAGACCTGTTTGACGGCAACCCGGCGGTGGAAGCCAAGGTCGCCGCGCTCAAGCAGGAGGCCCGCGCCGAGCTTGCCCAGATCGAGGCCATGGGCGGGGCCGTGGGGGCGATCGGCTACATGAAGGCGCGGCTGGTCGAGAGCAACGCCGCGCGCATCGCCCGGATCGAATCGGGCGAAACCGTGGTGGTCGGGGTGAACCGCTGGCAGGAGGGCGAGGAAAGCCCGCTGGCGACCGGCGACAGCGCCATCATGAAGGTGGACCCGGCGGCCGAGGCCGAGCAGATCGCGCGCCTTGCCGAATGGCGCGCCGCGCGCGATGCAGGCGCGGTGAGGGCCGCGCTTGCGGAGCTGCGCCGGGCCGCGCGGGCGGGCGAAAACATCATGCCGCCCTCGATTGCCGCGGCAAGGGCGGGCGTCACCACCGGCGAATGGGCCGGGGTGATGCGCGAGATCTTCGGCGAATACCGCGCCCCGACCGGGGTCGCCAGGAGCCCCTCGAACCGCACCGAGGGGCTCGAGGAGATCCGCGCCGAGGTCGATGCGGTCAGCGACAGGCTCGGTCACCGGCTGCGCTTCCTGGTCGGCAAGCCGGGGCTCGACGGCCACTCGAACGGCGCCGAGCAGATCGCCACCCGCGCCCGCGATGTGGGCATGGACATCACCTATGAGGGCATCCGCATGACCCCCGAAGCGCTGGTCGAAGCCGCCCGCGAGGGGGCCGACGTGCTGGGGCTCTCGATCCTCTCGGGCTCGCACCTGCCGCTGGTCGGCGAGGTGCTCGAAGGGCTTGCCGCCGAGGGGCTCGACGTGCCGGTGGTGGTAGGCGGGATCATCCCCGAAGAAGACGCCCGGACCTTGCGCGAAATGGGGGTCGCGCGTGTCTATACGCCCAAGGATTACGATCTGAACGCGATCATGCGCGATATTGTCGCCCTGGCAGAGGCGGGAAGCTGACACTTCCTGCCGGCTGGTGCCGATCCGAGCGCGGCGAGGCCCGGAGCAGCCAGAATTTCCGCGAAAGATTCCCCTCGGGGGCACCGGACCCGGGCGATCCGCCGACCGGCATTTGCAGCGCATGGCACATCCGGGGCGGGATTGATTTGCCGCCGGTTTGCCGCCATGCTGGACCCATGAATGCGCAGCCGCCGAAAATCGTACCGCTCCCGGACACCCCCCGCAGGAGCGGCAGGCCGCCGGGCGACGGGGTCGCCTTTCACCGCAGCGAGCTGGCGCTGATCATGGGGCTTTACGGGCGCATGGTCGCGGCCGGAGAATGGCGCGATTACGGGCTCAGCTTCCTTCGTGACGTGGCGGTGTTCTCGGCCTTTCGCCGCGCATCCGAACAGCCACTCTACCGGATCGAGAAGCGCCCGGCCCTGCGCCGGCGGCAGGGGCAATATGCCGTCATCGGCGCCGATGGGCGGATATTGAAGCGCGGCGGCGATCTCAAAACGGTGCTGCGGGTGCTGGAGCGCAATCTGATTCGCCCGGTGGAGTGAGGGCTGCGGCAGGATGGGCGGGCAGCCCGCTTGCTGTCCGGCCAGGGATTTCATGCCTTCGGCGAGGATATTTGCAGAAGTGTGAAGCGTGCGAGGAGTGCGCAAAGCAGGCCCGGCCCGAGGCGCGGGGTCCTGAGCCTAGGTCACATACCCATAAACAGGATTCCCATCTCTGACGGTTTGTGATTCACTTTCTGCAAAGAGCAGGAGG
>JALWJU010000134.1 GCA_026997055.1 Paracoccaceae bacterium
GCTGCAGGTAGTCCAGGGCGGTCTCGTAGTCCCCGCGGGCTTTGTAAATCTGGCCGATATTGTTGAGGGTGGTCCCTTCGCCGGCGCGGTCGCCAATTTCGCGGCGGATGGCCAGGGACTGCTGATAGTCGTCCAGGGCTTTTTCAAATTCCCCAAGATGGTAATAGGCCCCTCCGGCTTGATTGAGGGCGACGGCACGGGTGTGTAGGTCGGCGCTCCGGCAGGCCGGTTCCAGGTAGGTTAGAGCGCTGCGGTAGAGGCCGGCGCGTTGCAACGGCTTATCCAACACATCCAGCGCCAGGTGGTGGGCGGCTTCGTCCAGGTCGGGCAGGGCCAAGGCGCGCAGGGCGGCCCAGGTGCGGGCGGCTTGTGCCAGGTCGCCGGGGCGTTCGTGTTCCAGCAGCCAGCGCAGGTAGCGGGCGGCGGCGCGGCGCAGGCTCTCCCCGCTTTCCCGATGGCCGTTTTTCTGCAAAAAGGCGGCCACCGGCGGCGGGCAGCGGTATTCGGTGGCGTCATAGCGGGGGTGGTAGGAGACTTCCAGCAGGGAGAAGCGGCGCAGTTCGTCTAAGGCCGCCGCACCGCGGCCGGGCAGGTCGGGGGCCAAAACGCGCAGCCCCTCGGCGGGCACCGGCGCGGGGTAAAGGGGCGCGCGGGCCAGCAGTTTCCGGGCCCCGGGGCTGAGGTGTTCCCACAGGGTTTGCAGGGCCATGTCTTCGCGGCCCGCGGCGGCGGTGGCTTCCAGTTGTTGCAAAAAGGCGGCTTCGTCCTGCGGGGCGAGGGCCTGCAGGGCGGCGCCCAGCCAGGTCAGTTGGCGGGCGTTGCCGCCTAAGGTTTCCCAGGCACGGCGCATCTTCTCCCCGTCGGCCAGGAAGGCGGGCGGGAAGCGGGGTGGCGCTTCCAGGGAGAGCGCCCGCGCCAGGGCGAGGAAGTCGCCGTAGGGCAGGCCGCCCAGGGGCAGGGTTTCGCCCGCCGGCCAGCCGGGCAGCCGGGCGATGGAGACCATGGTGCGGCGCCGATCGGCGTCCAGATCGTCCAGTCCGAAGCTCGCCGAGAGCTGGGGCATGGTGGACTCCAGGGCATCCCGCGCCCTGTCCTGGGCCTCGGCCTCCTCGCGGGTGAGCAGATCGGCCAGCACGTAGGCGGGATCCAGGGCCACCCCCATGTGGTTGGCGTCGTAGCAGTAGCCCTCGGTGCGGAGGGGCTGGTTGTAGACCCGCCCGGGCTCCAGCACGCTCTCCAGCAGCCCCGCCGGCCCCGGACGCAGCCGCGCCCAGCGCGCGATCTTGTCGTAGTCCTCCCGGCTGACCGGCCGGCTCAGGGGGATCAGCAGCCGCCAGCGCGGAAACTCCGGGCGCCGGGTCGTCAGATCGGGGCGGTTGTGGTGCAGGGTGGTGTGGGCCAGGTAGCACCAGCGCCCCCAGGCCCCGCGCAGATCCCGCAGGCTCAGATCCGGGTTGCCGTCGTACTCCAGCACCAGCCCGCAGACCTGCTCCAGGGTCTCCCGGCCCCTGCGGTTGGCGCGGAAGGTGGCCATGCTCCACTGC
>JALWJU010000135.1 GCA_026997055.1 Paracoccaceae bacterium
GTAGTGGTCCGCGGGATCCTGACCGACGACGAGGCGCAGCGACTCGCCGGCCAGCAGGCGGCGGAGCATGTCGGTGGCCTTTTCGGCCAGCGGCTGGGCGGGCCGGTCGTCGCGGGCCATCTCCGGGGTGTTCAGGCCGATGAAGCGCACGTGACGGCCGTTCGCGAGCCGGATGGTGTCGCCATCGATGACCTCGGCGACGGTGGCCGCCCGCCCGGCGTTTTCGGGGAGCCGGCAGTCGGCGCGGGCGGTGCAGCCGGCGAGCAGCAGCAGGCAAACGAAAAGGGGCGCCAGAAGCGCCCCTTTGCCGCGAATGCGCAATGGCATCGCCCTATTTCTTCATGCCGTACTTCTGACGGAACTTGTCCACGCGGCCGGCGGTGTCGACCAGCTTCTGCTTGCCGGTGTAGAACGGGTGGCACTGGGAACACACTTCGATGGTCAGATCCCGGCAGGCCGTGGAGCGGGTTTGGAAGGTGTGGCCGCAGCGGCAGGTGACGGTCACGTCGCAGTAGTCAGGGTGAATCTCGGGCTTCATGTTGGCTGGATCTCCAAGGGGCGTGTCGCTCTCCCGGCCGTTCCGGGCACCACACGCGGGTAACAGGGCCGGCGATCATACGGAAATCGGCCCGGTGCGGCAAGTGCCCTCGGGATCAGGGGCGGGGAAAACGCAGGATGCGGGCGGAGCGGCGCGGCGGTGCGGGCTGCGCCTCGCCCAGCTGCTGGTAGACCTCGCCCAGCTGGTTGAAGGTCCGCCACATCAGATCGGAGATGCGCACGCAGGCGGCCATGGGGGTGCCGGCGGTCTCGCGGATGCGATCGATGCGCCACTGCAGCCGGCGCAGGCGTTCCTGGTGGTTCCGGGAGGCGCGGGCGATGCAGGCATCGAGCAGAGCGCTGCGCTGCCGCTCGAAGGACTCGGGATCGGTCTTCGCCAGCTGCGACCACTGATCGAAGTCGATGCGGCTGGCGGATGCGGGTGCCGGATTCATGTTTCTTCCCCCTCGCAGACGATATGGCGCCGGCGCGCCACAATTCAATGATCCGCCGATCCGGGGGGAAAGTCAAAGGCCTGAAACGGAGTGCAAGGCGTTGATTATTAATAAAAATCCAACGCAAAGGCGCGAAGGCGCAGAGGCCGCAGAGAATTTATGTTTGATTGGTCATTCAATTCGGCAAGGTCGGTCCTTGTGCCCTTCGGGTATCAGGCCGATATATCGGGCTGATTCTTATGCAAAATCCAACGCAAAGGCGCGAAGGCGCAGAGGCCGCAGAGAAATTATGGGCGGGCCGGGCTTGTCATTCGTCGTGTTGGGAAAAACTTTGCGTTCTCTGCGTCTTCGCGTCTTTGCGTTGGGTGTTCAACGCTTCATCGAATCGAAGAACTCGGCGTTGGTCTTGGTCGCCTTGAGCTTGTCGAGCATGAATTCCATGGCGGCGATTTCGTCCATGTCGTGGACCACCTTGCGCAGGATCCACATCATCTGCAGCTCGTCGGGCTTGGTCAGCAGTTCCTCGCGGCGGGTGCCGGAGCGGTTGATGT
>JALWJU010000136.1 GCA_026997055.1 Paracoccaceae bacterium
GCTGGCCGCGCGCGAAATCAAGCTCAGCGTCAACGATTTCCTGATCAAGGCCTGTGCGCTCGCGCTCCAGCAGGTGCCCGCGGCCAATGCGGTCTGGGCCGGCGACCGGATCCTGCGCCTGAAGCCGTCCGACGTGGCCGTGGCCGTGGCGGTCGAGGGCGGGCTGTTTACCCCGGTGCTGCAAGACGCTGAAAAGAAATCCCTTTCCGCCCTTTCCACCGAGATGAAAGACCTCGCCGAGCGCGCCCGCGCGCGCCGGCTCGCGCCGCATGAATACCAGGGCGGCGCCTTTGCCATCTCCAATCTCGGCATGTACGGGATCGACGATTTCGACGCGGTGATCAACCCGCCGCATGGCTCGATCCTGGCCGTCGGCGCCGGGGTCAGGAAGCCGGTGGTGAACGAGGCCGGCGAGATCGAGGTGGCAACGGTGATGCGCGTCACCCTTTCCTGCGACCATCGGGTGATCGACGGGGCGGTGGGGGCCGAGTTCCTCGCCGCGATCCGGGACAATCTGGAAAACCCGCTGGCGATGCTGGCCTGATCCGGGCAGGAGCGGGGGCGCTGCCCCCGCGCCCCCGGAGTATTTGGCGAAAGATGAAAGGGGCTTTCAGCCTTCGCAGTCCAGCGTCTGGTCCATCCTGGTCGATGGGTGGTCGCAGCCAGCGGCGCCCACCACCTTGGCCGGCACGCCGGCGACCGTGGTGGCAGGCGGCACGTCCTGGAGCACGACCGAGCCCGCGGCGATGCGCGAGCAGCAGCCGACCTTGATATTGCCCAGCACCTTGGCACCGGCGCCGATCAGCACTTCGTCGCCGATCTTGGGGTGGCGGTCCTGGTCTTCCTTGCCGGTGCCGCCCAGCGTGACCGAGTGGAGCATGGAGACGTTGTCGCCCACCACCGCCGTTTCGCCGATGACGATGGAATGGGCGTGGTCGATCATGATCCCCTTGCCGATGCGCGCGCCGGGGTGGATGTCGATGCCGTAGATCTCGCTCGAGCGCATCTGCAGGAAATAGGCGAGGTCGCGCCGGCCCTGCTGCCAGAGCCAATGGGCCACGCGATAGGCCTGCATGGCCTGGAAGCCCTTGAAGTAAAGGATCGGTTGCAGCAGGCGGTGGCAGGCCGGGTCGCGCTCGAGCACGGCGACCAGATCGGCGCGCGCGGATTCGCCAAGGGAGGGGTCCTCGGCAAAGGCGCTGTCGGCGATGTCGCGCAGGATCACCTGGCTCATTTCGTTGGAAGAAAGCTTGGCGGCGATGCGGTAGGTGAGCGCGCATTCCAGCGTCTTGTGGTGCAGGATGCAGGCATGGACGAAGCCGCCCAGCATCGGCTCGGCGGCCACGGCGGCCTCTGCCTCGGCGGTGATCTGGTGCCAGAGCGGATCAAGCTCGCGGATTTTCGCGCGTGTATCGGCCATGCTGCCCTCCTGTCTGGTGTCAGACTATAACAGATGGGCGGCGCAGGCCAGCGGCAAGCGGTGATGGGCGATATCACGGGCGGGGATGGGCGCTCTGGCACCAGATCACCGCCGAGGCAGAG
>JALWJU010000137.1 GCA_026997055.1 Paracoccaceae bacterium
GCTCCTGCACCAGCACGCTGCCGCCCTCGCCCACCTGCGCAGCCCGCAGCACGTTCTCCATCGCGGCGGCGGCGTTGAGGAATTGGACGCCTTTTGAAAAATTGATGGCGCCTTGTTTGTCGACAACTGCCCCGAGGCGCTTCCCGGTAGTCTCGGAGAAATCCCCCATCATGCCCAGCTGATCCCTTGCAGCCTCTTCCATTGGCCCCAGAGTCAAATTGGGCCGCACATTAAAATCTGGAACCGAAGGCGGCGGGCTGACCTTTGCACCTTCCCCGTAAGGCATCTTCAAATAGCTTCGCTCGCTCATCTCCTCATCCTCCTATCAATGCCGTCTGGCCCAGGCCTTGCGGTTTTGAATCCCCTCGTACATCACCCAGGGGTTGTTCTCGTATCGCTTGGCCAGCTCGATCGCCGCCTGGTCCATGGCATCCCGCCTGGCCAGGGTCAGATACCGACCGCAATAGTCGTTTATCCCCTTTTCGATGAGATAGGTCTTCGGAGCCATCCTGTCGTCCCAGGTAAAGCGCATCAGGCGCAGCCCCGCGCTGGTCCATTTGCGACAGTCCGCATACACCTGCTCCGGCACCTTGCCATCCTTAGTGCCATACTTATCTTTGGCCAAGCGCCAGTAATAAAACGCCATCCCCTTGTGATCGCCCAGCAACATCGACCGACGCAGCCATTTCATGGCCGCCTCGCGATCCTGCTTCAGCCCCAGGTCGCCTTTCTCGGACCACAGCTGGTCACCCAATATCATCGCGGCTCGCGGCACACCGTGATTCGCCGCGTACCGGATCGCGCGCTCGATGCGCTTCTTGTTCACTGGCTGCTTCTCCTCGCTGTACAGATAGATCAGCCGCAGGTACAGCGCGCGGGCCGAGAACACCCCGCCCTCCTGCATGGCCTTCTCCATCAGAGCAATGGCCTTTTCCTGATCCCTGGGCGCGCCGTTTCTCCCGTTCCAATAGCGGTCGGCATCATACATGTAGGTGTCCGGACTACCATGCTCTTGCGCCCACTTGATATATGTCCTTGCTTTTGCTTCGTCCTTTTTCCGCCCGCCTGTCCCCTTCAGATAATCGATGCCAATCGATTCTCCTGCATCACCATACCCCACCTTGTACGCCCGCTCGATCCAGTACCGGTACCGCTCCGGCGAGCGCGGGATCACATTGCCCTTGGTAGCACCAAGGCTGTACAACGAGGCCAGCGTCAGCATCGCCTGCGGGTGACCCGCCTCGGCAAAGGCCTTCAAGGTATCCGCCCCGCTCTTGTCTCCCCGGCCCAGGCGCGTCTTGGCCCACTCGATCTGCGCCGGGATGTAACCCGCCTTCGCCGCCTGCTCCATCAGCCGGTCTGACTCCTTCTGGTCCGGGTCCATCCCTTGACCAAACCAGTACAGCATCGCCAGATAGTACGCACCCGCCGGGTTGCCCCGTTCCCACGCCTTGCGGTACCACTTCGCCGCTTCCTGCAGCGGCGCCTCCTCCAGCGCGCCCCAGGCCGTGATCAGACCCAGCCACACCATCGCTTCGCTGT
>JALWJU010000138.1 GCA_026997055.1 Paracoccaceae bacterium
TCTTTCGCCCCTGCCCCCCCCGCGCCCGGACCGCCGGTATCGCGACATCGGGACGCGGCGGCAGAAAACCGGTGGCGATTTACCCGCAAAGAGCTATGCTGCGGCCATTATCGCGACCGAGCGCAAAGCAACAGGCGCAAAGCATCAGGCGCAAAACATCCGGGGTATCCGACATGGCCGAGGCCGGCGACAACAGGGGGCAGGGGCGCGCGCTCTGGCCCGCGCTGCGGCGTGGCTTTCGCCGACGCTGCCCGAATTGCGGCACCGGCGGGGTTTTCAAGGGATATCTGAGCGTGCGCGACCATTGCCCGGTCTGCGAGGAGGCGCTTTATCACCAGCGCGCCGATGACGGGCCGGCCTATCTGACCATCCTGATCGTGGGCCATGTCATGGCGCCGCTGATCCTGGGAGTCTATGCAGCCCTGCGACCGGACCCGCTGATCATGGCCAGCGTTTTCTCGGTTGGAACCGTGGCGCTGAGCCTGTATCTTCTGCCCAGGCTCAAGGGGATGATGATCGCCTTTCAATGGGCCAAGCGGATGCATGGTTTCGGCCCGGACCCGGTCGAGGGGGAGATGGAAATGCCTGCTCTCGGGGATGAAGCCGCTGCCAAGTGAGCGGAGGCGCCGGTGAGCGACAAGAGCCAGATACGCGATGCGGCAACGATCCTTCTGATCCGCGATGCAGGCCATGCTCCGAAGGTGCTGATGGGCCGGCGTGGGGCGCGGGCGGCCTTCATGCCCGGCAAGTTCGTCTTTCCCGGCGGCGCGGTGGATCCGGGCGACCACCGGGTGCCGCTGGCCGCGGCCGGGGCCGAGCCCTGCCTGAGCCGGCTGGGCGAAGAGCTGCGCCCCGGCGCGCCGGATACGCTGCCCCATGCGCTGCTGGTCGCGGCGATTCGCGAACTCTGGGAGGAGACCGGGCAGATCCTGGGAAAAAGAAAGGCATGGGAAGGCGCGGTGCCCGAAGACTGGCGGGACTTTGCCGCCCGTGGCTATATCCCTTCGCCGGAGGGGCTCGCCTTCATCTGCCGGGCAATCACGCCGCCGGGGCGACCGCGCCGGTTCGATGCGCGCTTCTTCGTCGCCGACGCGGCACGGCTTGCCAGCGACCCGGACGACTTCTCCGCCGCCAGCGAAGAGCTCGGCTGCCTGCAATGGATCCCGTTCGAGCGGCTGATGGAATTCGATCTGCCCTTCATCACTCAGGTGGCACTGGCCGAGATCAAGGCGCGCCTGCCCGACCTCTCGGCTCCGCCCGACGTGCCCTTCTTCCGCAATGACGACGAGGAAAGCCTGTTTCTGCGCCTGGGCGGCAAGAGCCCGCTGGAGGTCGGGCAGGGGCCGGGGCGGGATGCCTTTTGAGAGAGTTTCGCAGGTAATCGTGCCTCCGGCGGGAGTATTTCGGGAAAGATGAAAGGGGCCCTGCGCCAGACCCCGGGCAAAGGCGCCATGCGGGGCGCGCTCGCGCCTGCGCTCCCATTGCCCCGGTCAGGCGATTCGGAGGCTCAGTCGCTCTCCCCCGGCGCGCCCTCATCC
>JALWJU010000139.1 GCA_026997055.1 Paracoccaceae bacterium
GTCTGCCTGCCTGCCTGCCTGCCTGTTACCGGTCTGGCCTGCCTGAGCTTGCCGCGCCCTGCCGCGCCAATCGCTGCCGCAGGCGGCGCAGGCGTGCGCGGCTGTGGGCGAGGGCCGTGTGCCAGCCCATGCGGAGGATCTTGCCGGGAGGAAACTCGCTCTTCAGGATCGCCGCCACCGCGTCCGGGTCGATCCGGCCGAGGCGCTCGACGGTGCGGTTCCAGTGCGCCTGGGTGAAGGTCGCCCCGCGCCGGTTGACCACGAAGCCCAGCGCGTAGTCGATCTGCAGGCGCCGGCGCACGCGCCATTCGTAGCGCCGGAGCGGCCAGCGCCGCCCGGTCCGGGCCGTGCGCCCCAGCGCCTCGCCCAGCTGCCGGCCGAATTCGATGCAGACCCGGATCCCCTCGCCCACGGTGGGGGTGGCGAAATTGGCCGAATCACCCACCCGGATCACGTTGCCGAAGAGCATCCTGCCTTCGAAGGGCACCGAGGGCAGGATGCCGCCATGGGTGGTGTACTCGCCGGAAAGGTCGAGGCCGAAACGCTGCTCGAGGCCGGTCTCCAGCAGCGCGTCCAGCACCTGGCGCGGCGAGGCGTCGGTATCGGGCGAGATGATCCCAACGCCGAGGCGGAAGGTGCCGTCGAGGGTCGGAAAGCCCCAGCCATAGCCCGAGGGCACTTCGTCGCCGACAAAGATCAGCGCCCGGTCGGGGCGGTTGCGACCCAGGGGGTATTCGTATTCGATGCCCAGCGCCAGGCGTTCGGGCTTCCTGGCCAGCCCCAGCGAGGTAAGCACCGCCGAATGCCAGCCCGAAGCATCGACGATGTAGCGCGAGCGCACTTCGCGCAAGCGCCCGTCGCGGTCGCGGATGGTGGAGCGGTAGCGCCCGTCGCCTTCCTGCCGGGTGCCGGTGAACTTGCAGCCCAGCCATAACTGGCGCGCCTTGTGGTCCGAGAGGCCCGCCAGCCATTTGTAGAGCCGTTCGGTATGCAGGATCACCGGCACATGGGGGCCGAGATTGATGGTGACGCCGATCCCTCCGGTATAGGCGTCGCTCTGGCGAATCGGCAGGTACATGTCTTCGGGGATACCGAGGCGCTGCACGTCGTCGAGCCAGGAGCCGCCGGAGGTGCGCACCGGCAGGCCGATTTCGCGGTCCTGGTGCACGACGATGCAGGGCATGTCATCGGGCAGGGTCGAGGCCACCGACAGGCCGGCCGGGCCGCCGCCGACGATCAGGATTTCGCATTCTTCGGTTTTCATTGTCGTATCCCCGCCTGGCCCGTTCATCCGGTTGCGGAAAGCTTGCACTTGATCGGTCCGGGCGGCAAGCCCGATATGCGCCGGAAACTCTGTTTCCGGGACGGTCACTTTCTGCTTGAACTGCTCCGGCGCATTGCCTAAATACCCCCCACGGCGCGGGGCGCACCGCCGTTGCGGGGCGCGCCGGTGCATGGGGCCTTAGCTCAGCTGGGAGAGCGCTTGCATGGCATGCAAGAGGTCAGGGGTTCGATCCCCCTAGGCTCCACCACCC
>JALWJU010000140.1 GCA_026997055.1 Paracoccaceae bacterium
GCACCTGCACCGCATAGATGCGCGCGATGGCCCCGGCATCCTCGGGGCTGCCCGCGCGGACATGCAGGCCCGGCGGGCTCACAGCCCCGCCTCCAGCGCAATCAGCACGCCGGCCAGCGCCACCAGTGCCTGAAGCGCGCCGCCGAGCGCCAGCAGCATCAGCGCGCGCCGGTCGCTTTCGCCCGCCAGCGCATCCTCGCGCACCAGCCAGAAGAAGCTGTCGTTTGGCAGGATGGTGGCGAGCGATCCCGCGCAGATCGCCATCACCGCCAGCGGTGCCGAGAGCCCCGAGGCCGCCACCAGCGGCGCCACTACCGGGGTCACCGCGGCGAAGGTGGCCATGGACGAGCCCTGCGCCATCTTGAAGGCGGCGGTGAGGGCAAAAAGCAGGAAGACCGCCGCCGCCCCGCCGGTGCTGCGCGCCAGCGCCTCCACCGGCAGGGCCTCGGTGAACAGGCTGCCAAGGGCGGTGGCGATGCCGATCAGCAGCAGGAGCCCGGCGGTGCGGCGCATGGCGGCCTCGATCGCCGGGCCGCGCGCGGGCGCGGGCAGCAGCGCGAGCGCCAGCGCCGCACCCGCCAGCAGCGCCCCGGTGGGCGTGGTCAGCAAGCCGAGAGCGCCCGGCAGCGCGGCGCCCGGCACGAGCCCCGCCGCGATCAGGGCAAAGAGAAGCATCAGCGGCGCATAGGCGCGCAAGCCCCCATCGGCGGCGCCCTCCGCCCCGGGCACCGCGCCGCCAGCGCGCCGCGCCCAGAACTGCCCGGCCACCCAGACCGGCACGAATACCGCCAGCCCCAGCACGAAGAGCGCCCCCGTCGGCGCCACACCCAGCCCCGTCGCCACGATCAGCGGCCCGGCCGGGTAGAGCAGCTTGAAGCCCGCAAAGGCCCCGAAGGCCACCTCGGCCCGGTGCCGCCCGGCGATGGTAGCGAGCGTCGCATAGGCCGTGTCCGGGCAGACCATCGCCGCCCCCAGCACCGGCGCCGCCCCCTGGGCGAGCCGCCCCGGCAGGCGCGGGTTCAGATGCCCCAGCGCCTCGGCCAGCGTGAAGGAGGGCAGCAGGATCAGCGCAAAGGCCCCGAGGCTCCGGCCGAAGCCTGTGCTGAAGGCGGCAATCGCCTCGCCCGGCCCCGGCGCGCGCGCGAGCGCCAGCAGGAGGGCGGCGAGCAGCATCCAGATTGCCAGCGGCAGGGGGGAGCGTGTGGTCTGGTGCGGCATGGCGGGCCTCGCATGGATCATTCGTTATGATCCTGATAAGGGAAATCAAGCCACGGAAAAAACGAGTATTCGGAACCCTGAGCATGAGCAAAACGCATGAAAGCCCCCGCCTGCCGCCGCTGCGCACGCTGCAGGTCTTCGAGGCGGCGGCGCGACTGGAAAGCTTCACCCGCGCGGCGGGGGAACTGGGCCTGACCCAGAGCGCCGTCAGCCGGCAGGTGGCGACGTTAGAGGCCTGGCTGGGCCGGCCGCTCTTTCACCGCGCGGGGCCGCAATTGCGCCTGAGCGCCGAGGGCGCGCGGCTGGGTGCC
>JALWJU010000141.1 GCA_026997055.1 Paracoccaceae bacterium
GTGCAAATCCAGTCAGAAGTCCGCGCCGGCGAGGTGCGCGAAGGCGGGCGGGTCACCGGCGTGGCTGTGCAGTTCAGTCTGGAGGGTATCCCGGTCGAGCAGGCGTTTGATTTGTTGGTGCGGCGGCCCCTTTGGGAAGTCGCCCGCGCCGATGGGCTGAATCCCGTCCTGCTGGTGGTGGACGCCCTGGACGAGGCCCTGACTTATCATGGTAAGCCGAACATCCTCGATGTGCTCCGCCAGAGCAAGGATTTGCCCCCCGCTGTCCATTGGCTGCTGACCAGCCGCCCGGAGCCGCAAATCGAAGAGGCCTTAACCGACCTGCCCCTGGAAATCCTGGACGCGGCCCATCCCAAACATCGGCAGGATGTGCGCGCCTATATCCGGGCCCGGTTGGACGAACTACAGGCCACGGCCCGACGCTGGGGGGTGACAGGGGACGCCCTGGTCCGTTTGTTGGGAGAGCGGGCGGAGTGGAACTTCCTTTATCTGACGGGTATTTGGGGCGACCTGACTCAGGGCCGCTTTGCTTCACCGGAGGACCTGCCCGCCAGTCTGGATGATTACTACCGGGAACTGCTGGACACCCGGGTAGGCCTTCGGGATTGGGAAGCCTGGGGCGCCGAATTGCTGGAAGTGTTGCTGGCCCTGCAGGAGCCGGTGAACCTGGAGACCCTGGCCGGATTCCTGGGTTGGGCGCCCCGTCCCACCCTGCAACGCCTAAACCGGATTGCCCAGGTGCTCTCCCCGTCTTTGCGCCAGCAGGGGGTGTATTATCGCCATCACTGGTCCCTGGTCGAGTTTCTAGGCGATCGGGAGCGGGCCGGCCACTGGTTCTGCGACCTTGTGCAGGGGCATCGCCGCATCGCCGCCCGGCTGCTCGAGGGGTGGGGCAGGTTGGAGGCCGGCCTGCCCGGGCTGCGCGGCCTGCGAAAGGCGGACTACGGCACCCGCCATCTGGTAGCCCACCTCCTACAAGGAGGGCAATACGCCCTGGCGGCCCGGCTTTTGCGCCTAGAGTGGGTGGACGGCGGGCGGTCTGTGCCGGCATGGTACACCGTGCACGAGCGTTTGGGCACTACGCCCCACTTCTTGCGCGACCTGCGGCGGGCTTGGGATAAGGCCGCGGAGCGCAACCAGCAGGCGGCGGCGCGGGGGGAACCGTGCCTCTACCTGGGCGACGAGGTGCGTTACGCCCTCATCCAGGCCAGCCTGAACAGCCTGGCCGGCAATCTGCCGCCAGAATTATTGCTGGCCCTGGTGCGGGAGGGAGTGTGGACGCCGGAACAGGGCCTAGCCTATGCTCGGCAGATGCTGGACGAGAGGCAACGGGCCGAGAGCCTTGTGGCATTGGTTCCCTATCTGCCGGCCGGATTGCTCCAGGAGGGGCTGTTGACGGCGCGAGAGATAGGAGACCCAAACAGGCGAGCGAAGGCGCTGGCGGCGGTGGCGGAGCGGCTGCCGGAAGGCGAGCGGGAGGCTGTGCTGGCCGAGGCGCTGGCGGCGGCGCGGGGACTTGGGGAGGCA
>JALWJU010000142.1 GCA_026997055.1 Paracoccaceae bacterium
GATGAGATCCACTGGCTGCCTCGCTCCGTCTCTTGCGGGATCAGGATAGCCGGCAATGGTTAACGGGAAGTGAATGAAAACACGTTTTTTCGAAAAATCTTCTCATGCCCGGAAACCGAAGCGCCACGCCCCCTTTCGCCTTTCCGAAAATACTCCCGCCGGAGGCATGAAATCCTCAGCCCGCGCCCCCCACGGTGAGTCCGCCGATCAGCAGCGTCGGCTGGCCCACGCCCACGGGCACGCTCTGGCCTGCCTTGCCGCAGGTGCCGATGCCGGGATCCATCGCCATGTCATTGCCGATCGCGCGTACCTGTTTCATGGCGTTCGGGCCGTCGCCGATCAGGGTTGCGCCCACGATCGGGGCGCCTACACGGCCGTTCTTCACCCGGTAGGCCTCGGTGCAGGAGAAGACGAACTTGCCGTTGGTGATGTCCACCTGACCGCCGGAGAAGCCCACCGCGTAGATGCCGTCCCTGAGCTCGGCCAGCACCTCTTCGCGCGTGGCTTCGCCGCCCAGCATCATGGTGTTGGTCATGCGCGGCATGGGCGCATGGGCGTAGGACTGGCGCCGGCCGTTGCCGGTGGGGGCCACGCCCATCAGCCGGGCATTCTGGCGGTCCTGCATGTAGCCCACCAGCACGCCGTCCTCGATCAGCGTGGTGCGGCGCGAGGGCGTGCCTTCGTCATCCACCGTGATCGAGCCGCGCCGGTCGGGGATGGTGCCGTCATCGACCACCGTCACCCCGCGCGCCGCCACCTGCTGGCCGATCCGGCCGGTAAAGGCGGAGGTGCCCTTGCGGTTGAAGTCGCCCTCGAGCCCGTGGCCTACCGCCTCGTGCAGCATGATGCCGGGCCAGCCGGCGCCCAGCACCACGTCCATCTGCCCGGCCGGGGCGGGGACGGCTTCGAGATTGACGAGCGCGATGCGCAGGGCCTCGTCCACGCTGGCCTGCCAGTGGGCGGGCTCCAGAAGGCCCGCGAGCCCGAGCCGCCCGCCGCTGCCGTGGCTGCCGGTTTCGCGCCGTCCGTCCTTCTCGACGATTACCGAGATGTAGAGCTGGGCCATCGGGCGGGTGTCGCGGACCCGGGTTTCGTCCGGGCGCAGGATCTCCACTTCCTGCAGGCTGGCGCGCAGCATGGCGGTGACCTGCACCACCCGGCGGTCGCGGGCGCGGGCGTAATCGTCGATCGCGCGCAGGGTCTCGACCTTGACCGGGAAGGTTGCGTCTTCCATCGGATCGCCGTCGGTATAGAGGCGCCGGTTGCTGGCGGGCGGGGGCGGGGCGAGGCTGGCGCCCCCGGCGCCCACGGCCAGCCGGGCCGTTTCCACCGCGCGCCGGAGCGCCGCCTCGCCGATCTCGCTCGAATGGGCATAGCCTGTCGCCTCGCCGCGAATGGCGCGCAGGCCGAATCCCTCGGAGGCATCGAAGCTCGCGGTTTTCAGCCGCCGGTCGTCAAGGACCAGCATTTCCGAGCGCCGCCGCTCCAGGAACAGTTCCCCGTCGTCGGCGCCGGCGGTCGCCTCGCGCACCAGCCGCAGCGCGGCCTCGGCGTCCAGCATCGTTTCAAGGGGGCGGAAGGGGCTGGTATCGGGCATTCTGTCCTCTCTTTTCCGTTGCCGCCGCGCCGGGGCGGCTGCGGTATCTTGATCTGAATCATCCGGCTTCGGCGAAGAAAGTTTGATCCAGATCAAGAAAATTTCTTGTTCCACGACGGCTAATATGGTTTTTCAGGAGAAAGACACAACGGGAATCCCGCGCCTGCCGGCGACCTGCCGGCAGGCGCGGGACAGCCCGGGGACGGGACCGGGCGTCCCGGGCGCGGATGCCGGCGCGAAAGAATGCCGGAGGAGCGCCGACGGGAAAGAAGCGCCGACGGGAAAGAACAGGGAGAAAGAGGGCCTCATGCGTAAGAACAGTGCAGGAAGTGCATCCTTTGCGGCTTTTGCGGCTTTGATGACGGTTTTCGCCGCCGGCGGCGCCTCGGCCCAGCAGGGGCTCGAGATCAAGGGCGCTCCGGTGGACGGGCGGATGGGCTTTCAGCCGGCGGCGACTTCGATCGCCGCGGATACATATGCGCTCGACCACCTGGTGCTGGTCATCATCACCGGCATCTGCCTGTTCGTCTTCGCCCTGATCGCCTGGGTGATCCTGCGCCACAACCGGCGCGCCAATCCCGAGCCCGGGAACTTCACCCACAATACCTTCATCGAGATCGCCTGGACCCTGGTGCCGATCGTCATCCTGGTGGTGATCGGCTCGTTCAGCCTGCCGGTGCTGTTCAAGCAGCAGATCATCCCCGATGGCGACGTGGTGATCAAGGTGACCGGCAACCAGTGGTACTGGAGCTACGAATACCCGGACGAAGGCTTCGGCTTCGACAGCTACCTGATCGGCCACCCGGCGACGCTGGAAGACAGCGATTACGAGGCCGGCGCCCGGGATTTCGTGCTCAACGACGCCATGGTGGCGCGCCTCGAGCGGGCCGGCTATTCGCGCGACGAATTCCTGCTGGCCACCGATACCGCCGTGGTGATCCCCACCGGCAAGGTGATCGTGATGAACGTCACCGGCTCCGACGTGATCCACTCCTGGACCATCCCCGCCTTCGGCGTGAAGCAGGACGCGGTGCCCGGGCGCATCGCCCAGCTGTGGTTCGAGGTGGACGAGGGCAAGGAAGGCATCTATTTCGGCCAGTGCTCCGAGCTCTGCGGCAAGGATCACGCCTACATGCCGATCACCGTCAAGGCCGTGACGCAGGAAGAATACGAAGCCTGGCTCGAGCAGGCGCGCGAGGAATACGCCTCCATCGCGCCCACGGTGCAGCTGGCCGAGAGATAGGAGACAGGCGGACAAAAGGCGGACGGCCGGGCAATGGCGATGCCGCCGCCGGCCGGAAGCCGGGGCGCGAGGATGGCCGGGACGATCCCCGGGGCGATGTTCGGGATGACGAGCGGAAGCGGCGGAGCAGCGGGAGCAGCGGGAGCAGGGCATGAGCGACGCAACCAGCATCAATCACGAGCTTGAAGCGGGCTTCGGCGACTATTTCGCCCTGCTCAAGCCCCGGGTGATGTCGCTCGTGGTCTTCACCGCCCTGGTCGGGCTGCTGGTGGCGCCGGTATCGGTGCATCCCTTCGTGGCGCTGGTGGCGATCGTCTGCATCGCCGTGGGCGGGGGGGCGGCCGGGGCGCTCAACATGTGGTGGGAGGCCGATATCGACGCGCTGATGCTGCGCACGAGAGCCCGGCCGATCCCCTCGGGGAGGGTCGCGCGCGGCGAGGCGCTGGCCATCGGCCTTACCCTGGCCGCCTTCTCGGTGGTGATGCTGGGGCTGGCGACCAATTTCTTCGCCGCGGGGCTGCTGGCCTTCACCATCTTCTTCTATGTGGTGATCTACACGATGGGGCTGAAGCGGCGCACGCCGCAGAACATCGTCATCGGCGGTGCCGCCGGGGCCTTTCCGCCGATGGTGGGCTGGGCGGCGGCGACCGGGGGCGTGTCGCTGGAGAGCCTGCTGATGTTCGCCCTGATCTTCGCCTGGACGCCGCCGCATTTCTGGGCGCTGTCGCTGTTCGTCAAGGGCGATTACGCCCGCGCCGGCGTGCCGATGCTGCCGGAAGTGGCCGGGCGCGACGCCACCCGCCGCCACATCCTCGCCTACAGCCTGGTGCTGGCGGCGGTGTCGCTGGCGCTGGGGGCGACCTCGGTGGGCGGACCCCTCTACATGGCCGTGGCGCTGGTGATGAACGCGCTGTTCCTGCGCGCCGCCCGGGCCGTGGCCCGGCGCTCGGATGCCGACAGCGACGGCGACCGGCACCGTGCCGAGCGCGCCCTGTTCAGGCTGTCGCTGCTCTATATCCTGTTCATGTTCGGCGCGCTTCTGGCGGAGGCGGGCCTGAAGTCCTTCGGCATGGGAGGCTGGTAAGATGCGCTTTCGCCCCGATCACGAGCTGCACCGGCGCCGTGCCAGCCGCAATTACGGGCTGGGGGCGGTGCTGCTGGCCTTCGCCGCGCTGGTCTTCGGCCTGTCGCTGGTCAAGGCGCGCGAGAACGGCGTGCCGGGGCTGCGCCAGGCAGGGGCCGGCGCGCCGGCGATCACTGCAGGGGAGGCAGGCCGATGAAGAAGATGAAGAATCTGAACCGCAGTCAGAAGACCGCCCTGAAGATGGTCGGGGTCGTGGTGGTGATGGGGGCGCTGGCCTGGGCCTCGGTGCCGTTTTACGACTGGTTCTGCCGGGTCACGGGCTTCGGCGGGGTCACCCGGGAGGCGGACCGGGGCTCCGACGTGGTGCTGGATCGCACCATCCGGGTGCGCTTCGACGCTTCCAGGGAGCGGGGCATGCCCTGGGAATTCCGCCCGCTGCAGAATGTCGTCGAGATCCGTATCGGCGAGACCGGGCTTGCCTTCTACGAGGCCTACAATCCCACCGACCGCCCCATCGCCGGGCAGGCGAGCTATAACGTGGCCCCGTTCTCGGCGGGCTATTACTTCGAGAAGATCGAGTGCTTCTGCTTCTCCGAGCAGATCCTGCAGCCGGGGGAGCGGGTGACCATGCCGGTGACCTTCTTCGTCAGCCCCGATATCGTCAATGATCGCGAGGCCAGATACGTGCCGGAGATCACGCTGTCCTACACGTTTCATGTAATGGACATGCCCGAGGAGGAAATCGCCGAGGCCGGGGCGGCGCCGGCGCTGCCCGCAAACATGCCCGCGAACGCGGCCGCGGACAGGCTGGCGGCACCTGCGAACACGAACGACAACTGAACAGGGACGAAACAGACATGGCTCACGCAAAGAACCACGACTATCACATCCTGCCCCCCTCGATACAACCCTTCCTGGGGGCGCTCGGTGCCTTCGTCATGCTGTATGGCGCGGTCCTGTGGATGCATGGCGGCGCGCCGTGGATGGGGCTCGTGGGCCTCGCGCTCGTGCTCTACGTCATGTGGTCCTGGTGGGCCGAGGTGATCCATGAGGGCAACAGCGGCGATCATACCCCGGTGGTGCGCATCGGCCTGCGCTACGGGATGGTGCTGTTCATCATGTCCGAGGTGATGTTCTTCGTGGCGTGGTTCTGGAGCTTCTTCAAGCATGCGCTCTACCCGATGGGGCCGAACTCCCCGGCCCAGGACGGCACCTGGCCGCCCGCGGGGATCGAGACCTTCGACCCCTGGGGCCTGCCGCTGATCAATACCGTGATCCTGCTGCTCTCGGGCGTCGCCGTGACCTGGGCGCACCACGCCATCGCCCATGAAAACAACCGGCGCGACCTGATCCGCGGCCTGGCCATCGCCGTGGTGCTGGGGATCAGCTTCACCGTCCTGCAGGCGGTGGAATACATGGAGGCGCCGTTTGACTTCGCCGGAAATATCTACGGGGTGAATTTCTTCATGGCCACGGGCTTTCACGGCTTTCATGTGATCGTGGGCACGATCTTCCTGTTCGTCTGCCTGATCCGTGCGATCAGGGGCGACTTCACCCCGGAAAACCACGTCGGCTTCGAGGCCGCCGCCTGGTACTGGCACTTCGTCGATGTGGTGTGGCTGTTCCTGTTCGGGGTGATCTACATCTGGGGCAGTTGAGCGGGCCGGGCCGCTCCGGGGCGATCCGGGCAGTTCGAAAAAGTTGACAGCTGTCAACTCGTTACCAAAGTGTTAACAGGGGCGCGGGGCGCGCGAACCCGCGCCCTTTCCTGTGGCAGCGAAGAAGGGGCGGCATGCGCGCGCGTTTCATCCTCACCCTGGTGCTGGCGCTGATCGTGCTGGCCGTGCTGGTCTCGCTCGGCACCTGGCAGATGCGCCGGCTTGAGTGGAAGCGCGGCGTGCTCGCCGATATCGAAGCGCGGATTGCCGCCGCGCCGGCGGACCTGCCCGCAAGCCCGGAGCCCGCGCGCGACCGCTACCTGCCGGTGCGCCTGAGCGGCACCCTCACCGGCGAAGGGGTGCGCGTGCTCGCCTCGACCCGCGACCGGGGCGCGGGCTACCGGATCATCAAGGTGCTGGAGACGGGCGCGGGCCGGCGCCTGATGGTCGATCTCGGCTTTCTGCCGGTCGCCGCCGCCACGCCGGAGCTGACCGGCCCGCTCACCGTCACCGGCAACCTGCACTGGCCCGACGAGCTCGACCGCTGGACGCCCCCGCCCGAGCCGGAAAGGGGCCTCTTCTTCGCCCGTGACGTGCCCACGCTTGCGGCGCATCTCGGAACCGAACCGCTGCTGATCGTCGCGCGGCGCACCGAGCCGGCGCTTGCGGCCATCCGGCCGCTGCCGGTCTCCACCGAAGCGATCCCCAACCGCCACCTGGAATATGTCATCACCTGGTTTTCCTTCGCCGCGATCTGGTCGGTGATGACAGGGGTCGTGCTTTGGCGTATATGGCGGCGAACCTTCTGAGGAATCGACATATGCGCTACATTTCCACCCGCGGCCAGGCGCCGGCGCTCGGCTTCGAAGAGGCGATGCTGAGCGGGCTTGCGCGCGACGGCGGGCTGTATCTGCCCGAGACCGTCCCGACGCTGGATCACGGCCAGATCGCCGGCCTTGCCGGGCGGCCCTACGAAGAGGTGGCGCTTGCGGTCATGCGCCCCTTCATCGGCGAGAGCTTCGGCGAGGAGGAGCTGGGCGAGCTCATCGCGCGCGCCTATGAGGGCTTCGGCCACGCCGCGCGCGCGCCGCTGGTGCAGCTGGCGCCCGATCACTTCCTGCTCGAGCTTTTCCACGGGCCGACGCTGGCCTTCAAGGATTTCGCCATGCAGCTGATCGGCCAGCTGTTTCAGGCCGCGCTCGCGCGGCGCGGCGAGCGGGTGACGATCGTCGGCGCCACCTCGGGCGATACCGGCTCGGCGGCGATCGAGGCCTTCAGGGGGCTTGAGAATGTGGACGTGTTCATCCTCTTTCCCGAAGGCCGCGTCTCAGACGTGCAGCGCAAGCAGATGACCACGCCGAGCGAGGCCAACGTGCATGCGCTCGCGGTCGAGGGCGATTTCGACACCTGCCAGGCCCTGCTCAAGGACATGTTCAACGACTTCGCCTTCCGCGACGAGGTGCGCCTTGCCGGGGTCAATTCGATCAACTGGGCCCGCGTGCTGGCGCAGGTGGTCTATTACTTCACGGCGGCCACCTCGCTCGGCGCGCCCATGCGCCCGGTGCGCTTCACCG
>JALWJU010000143.1 GCA_026997055.1 Paracoccaceae bacterium
ACGAGGGGATGGGGCTGGGCCTGTTCATCGCCAAGACGCTTCTGGAGCGTACCGGGGCGGAGCTCAGCTTCACCAATGCCACCGAGCCCTATACCGGCACACCGCGTCCCGGCAAGCGCTCGGGAGCGATTGCCGTGGTGGTCTGGCCGCGGGGGCCCGGCAGCATCGAGGCCGATGAGAAGAACCCGGCGCTGGGCGACAACATGCGATTCGATTTCTGAATGCTGGCGGGGCGAAATTCGCCCCTGCTTAAGGCTTTGTTAACCATCCGTTTCTACGATCGGCCAACAAGGCCATAACGAAACGGGAATCGCCCCATGACGGATACCATCCTCGCCATCGCCCTGGTCCTGGCGGCATTTCTGATCGCCCTTGCTGCGCTGATCGCCTTTGCCCTGTTCTGGCGCGGGCGGGACCGGCGGCTGCTGAAGCGGGATCCGGCGGTTCGCGATGGGGTGGTGTTCCTGTTCGAGGACGAGAAGCTGGTGGATTGCACCGAGGCCGCCAGTCGTATCCTGGCCTCGGCCCGGCCCGGGGGGAATGACTGGGGGCGGCTGGCCTCGGTCCTGGGGCCGCGCTTCGAGGACTTTGCCGCCCTGCCGCGCCAGGCGCTGGAAGAAGGGCCGGTGCGGGTGAGATCCTTCGACGAGACATCGTTGCTGCAGGTCGAGATGGTCAATGGCATGGTGCGAATCGAGCTATCCGATGCGCAGGGCGGTGCGCAGGGCGATTCCGTCGATCGCCATGCGGTCGCGGCCATGCGCGAGGAACTGACCATCCACCGCGACATCGCCGAACATGCTCCGTTCGTCTCCTGGCGCGAGAACCGGCGGGGGGAGATCATATGGGCGAATCGCGCCTATCTGGACCTGGCCGAGATCCTCTGCGGCGGCGGCGCTCCTGCCTCCTGGCCGCCGGCCCGGCTGTTCGAACTGCCGCAGGAGCCGACTGCGGAGCCGACTGCGGGGGGGCAGCGGGTCAGGCTCAGGCTGCCGGAAGAGGATGTGGAAAAGTGGTTCGAACTGTACCGCGCCGAGCTCGAGGGCGGTACGCTGTTTACCGCCGTACCGATAGATGATCTGGTGCGTGCCGAGGCAAGCCTTTCCGAATTCGTCACCACCCTGACCGGAACCTTCGCTCATCTGCCTATCGGGCTTGCCATCTTCGACAAGGAGCGCAAGCTCAGCCTGTTCAACCCGGCCCTGACCGACCTCACCATGTTTCCGGCCGAATTCCTCTGCGCGCAGCCGACGCTGTTTGCCTTCCTCGACCGGCTGCGTGACAAGCGGATGATGCCCGAGCCCAAGGATTACAAGAGCTGGCGCCGGGCCATGTCCGAGCTTGAGGAAAAGGCCGTGAACGGCACCTACATGGAGACCTGGTTCCTACCCACCGGCCAGACCTACCGGGTAACCGGCCAGCCGCATCCGGGCGGCGCGCTGGCGCTGCTGTTCGAGGACATTTCCTCGGAAATGTCGCTTTCGCACCGCTTCCGGGCCGAGCTGGAGATGAGCC
>JALWJU010000144.1 GCA_026997055.1 Paracoccaceae bacterium
GCACCGAGACGCTCTCGCTCAGGATGGAAAGGCATGTGGCCAATACGGCGAAGGTGGCGGCCTGGCTCGCAGCCGATGAGCGGATCGAGGAGGTCACCTGGGCGGGGCTCGAAAGCTCGCCTTATCGTGACCGGGTGGCGCGGATCTGCCCCAGGGGCGCGGGCGCGCTGTTCACCGTGGCGCTGAAGGGGGGCTACGAGGCTTGCGTGCGCTTCGTCGAGGCGCTGGAAATCTTCAGCCATGTGGCCAATCTGGGCGACACCCGCTCGCTGGTGATCCACCCGGCCTCGACCACCCACCGCCAGCTCACCCCCGAGCAGCAGGCGGCGGCGGGGGCGGCGCCCAACGTGGTGCGCATGTCGATCGGGCTCGAGGATGCGGACGACCTGATCGCCGATCTCGACCGGGCGCTGGCGGCGGCCGAAGGATAGGTTTCGCCGGGCCTGCATCCGGCGAGCCGTGTGGGGGCGCTGCCCCCACGCCCCCGGGATATTTCCGGCAAGAGAAAGAGGAGCGGCTTTTGGGCTTGACCCCGGCGGCGCGGGCCTTGAAAACCCCTGCATGAGTGTTGGCAGGCTGACAATCGATCTCGGGGCGGTGGCGGCCAACTGGCAGGCGCTGGACCGGCTGAGCGCGGCGCATGTGCAGACCGCCGCGGTGGTCAAGGCCGATGCCTACGGGCTCGGGGTCGGGCGTGTGGCACGCGCGCTCGCGGCGGCAGGCGCGCGGCGGTTTTTCGTGGCCGTGGCCGAAGAGGGCGCGGCGCTTCGCGAGGCGCTGGGGCCGGGGCCGGAGATCTCGGTCTTTTCCGGGCATATGGAGGGCGATACGCGGCTGATCGCCGAGGCCGGTCTGGTGCCGATGCTCAATTCGCTCGAGCAGATGACGCGCCATTTCGAGGCGCTGCCGGGCCATCCTTTCGGCGTGCAGCTCGACAGCGGCATGAACCGGCTGGGCCTCGAGCCTGCCGAGTGGGAGGCCGCGGCGGCGCTCGTGCTTGCGCAGGGGCCGAGCCTCTTGATGAGCCATCTCGCCTGTGCCGACGAGCCCGAAAGCACGATGAACCGGGCCCAGTTCGAGGCCTTTGTCGCCATGACCGAGGGGGCGGGGGTTCCGCGCTCGCTGGCGGCGACGGGGGGGATATTGCTGGGGCCGGAATATCACTTCGACCTGACGCGGCCCGGGATCGGGCTCTATGGCGGGCTGCCCTTCGAGGCGGCGCAGCCGGTGGTGGCGCTGGACCTGCCGGTGGTGCAGGTGCGCGAGATCGTCGGCGGCGAATCGGTGGGCTACGGGCAGGGCTTCGTGGCCGAGCACAAGATGAAGGTGGCCACCGTCAGCGGCGGCTATGCCGACGGTCTCCTGCGCGCGCTTTCCAATGAGGCCATGCTGTTTCACGGCGATGTGCCCTGTCCGGTGCTCGGGCGGGTGTCGATGGACCTGATCGGGGTGGATGTGAGCCATCTGGAGCCGGTGCCCGACCAGCTCACCGCGCTGGGCGCGGCGCAGGGGG
>JALWJU010000145.1 GCA_026997055.1 Paracoccaceae bacterium
TCCGGTGTCGGCCCCGATGCCCCCGCTGGTCATCAGCCTTACCTCGATCCCGCCGCGCTTCGGCCAGCTGCCGCGCGTCATCGCCGCGCTCCGCGCTCAGACGGCGCGCGCGCGCATCCTTCTGGTCCTGCCCAGCCGCTACCGCCGCTTTCCCGGCCACCACGCACCGCCGCCCCTCGAAGGGGTCGAAATCCTGCGCCCGGAAGGAGACCCCGGCCCGATCGCCAAGCTCGCCCCCGCCGCACGCCTGCTGCGCGGTGAGGGCAGGCAGGACTGCCACCTGCTCTATTGCGACGACGACTGGCTCTACGGGCCGGGCTGGGCGCAGGGTTTTATCGACGCCGCGCGCGCCCGCCCCGGCGCGATCATCGCCGCCTCGACCTTTTCCGCCCGCCGCCTCGGCCTCTCCAGCCCCGCCGACAGCCCGGATATCGCCCCGGATATCGCTCAGGGCTTTGCCGGGGTGCTGCTCAGGCCGGGCTGGCTCGACGAAGCCGCCCTCGCCCCGCCGCCCGAAGCCTGGGCGGTGGACGATATCTGGCTCTCGGCGCAATATGCCCGGCTCGGGCGCAGGATCTTCCGGGCGGCGGGCCTGCGCGCCCATGCCGCCCCCCTTTCGGAGCCGGACCGCCTGCAGGATGCGCGGCTGGACGGGGCGGATCGCGCCACGGCCAATCATCGCCTCGCGCAGCGGCTGGCGGCCGAATACGGGATCTGGGGCGCGGTACAGGGCTGATACGGCGTTTGCCGTGGCAGGTCCGGGGAGTGGCGCTTCCCTGCAGAAAGATGCCCTCTCGCCTGTACGCGCCGGTTACGCGCCGGCGCAAGGTCTCAGGGGCGGAGCGCCTCGACCGAGGAGGCCTGGCGCCGCCTCAGTACCGATTCCCGCCAGGCGATGAAACTGATGGCGGCGATGATGATCGCGCCGCCGAGAATCACCCAGATATCCACCGGCTCGCCGAACAGCAGCGCGCCGAAGAGTACCGCCCATATGATTTGCAGGAAGGTGACCGGCTGGGTGACGCTGATCGGCGCCACGGCAAAGGCGCGGGCCATGCAGTAATGTCCCGCCGTGGCAAAGACCGCGACGAGACCGAGCCAGGCGATCTGGGCGGGCGTGGGCGGCACCCAGACCGCAAGCGCAAAGGGCGCAAGGCCGATGGTGACCGAGACCGACAGCATGGCGATGATTGCCGAGGGGCTGGCTTCGCTGGACAGGCGCTTGGCCACCAGGAAGGAGCCGGCGAAGCTGAGGGTGGCCAGAAGCTGGGCGTAGTGGCCCGGCGACAGGTCGCGAAAGCCCGGGCGCAGGATGATCACCACCCCGGCAAGTGCCGCCGCCACTGCGAACAGTCGCCGGGCAGCCAGGCTTTCGCCCAGGAACAGGGCCGCGCCGAGGGTTACATAGACCGGGCTCATGTAGCTCATCGCCGTGGCTTCGGCCAGCGGGATGCGCGCCATCGCGAAGAACCAGCTCATCACCGCCAGGGTATGAAACATCCCGCGCGCG
>JALWJU010000146.1 GCA_026997055.1 Paracoccaceae bacterium
ATGTGCTGGAGATCAGGGGCGGCATGGCGGCGCTGTTGGGAATCGGGGCGGGCAGCGAGGTCCGCCACCCGGCCATCGACCCGGCGATTGCGGCTTGGCCCTGCGAGCCTTCGGCGCCGCCGGTGCCGGCAGGGGAGTGAGCGGGGGCCGGACTGGCAGGCTCCGGGGGGCTTTCCAAAGCCGGCTTCTGGCGCTATTGAGGCGCGCGTCGGGGCGTAGCGCAGCCTGGTAGCGCGTCTGTTTTGGGTACAGAAGGTCGTGAGTTCGAATCTCGCCGCCCCGACCACCGCACCGGCATTCCCGAGGCCGGCTCAGCCGACCGTTTCCGGCCGGTCGTTTGCGTCTCCTGTCGCTGCCGGGCCGGGCCGGGCCAGACGGCGGGGCCGAGCTCCTCGAACGGCCGCCACGGCCGGCCGGACCCGCTTTCGCAATCTGCGGAGAGGTGTTGCACATCCGCCGCAAGCGGGCCGGCAGGGGCGAGGTTGAAGTGCCGGGGCAGGTTTTGCCGGGAAACCGATGATTTGCAGGCGCGAATCGCCCGCCCGCCCCGGCGCGGAGTGCAGGGATGGAATCAGAGAGGGAATCATCCGCCCCCCCGTCAATCGGAAAAATTTTTCCCAAGGGCGGATTCTGTCATTGACCTTTCCCGCAGGATTGCGCCATCTTGTCCCCGTTGCCGCCAAAGCCACAAGATATGGTGTCTGGGCGGCGCGAGACCAGTTGAAATCGCGCGGGATCTTCCCCGGAAAATACCTTCGGACATATGCGCCGAAGGCGCAGGGCGGGTATTGCGCGAATCGCCGGAGGGGTGGACCGGCCTTCGACGGTCATCAGTGAGCAGGGGACAGGAGCGCGCCAGAGGCGTGCAGGACAGACAGGGGACAGAAGTCGCACATGAAGATAGAACGCAAATTCACCCGCGCCGGGCAGGGCGCCTATGCGGATATCGCCTTCACCACCACCGCTTCCGAGATCCGCAACCCGGACGGCTCGGTGGTCTTTCGCCTCGACGCGGTGGAGATCCCGGCCGGCTGGTCGCAGGTCGCCGGCGACGTGATCGCGCAGAAATACTTCCGCAAGGCCGGCGTACCCGCGGCGCTCAAACGCGTGCCCGAAGAGGGCGTGCCCGAATTCCTCTGGCGCAGCGTGGCCGACGAGGCGGCGCTGGCGAAGCTGCCCGAAGAAGCCCGCTACGGCGGCGAGACCTCGGCCCGGCAGGTCTTTCACCGCCTCGCCGGCACCTGGGCCTATTGGGGCTGGAAGGGCGGCTATTTCGACAGCGAAGCCGATGCGCGCGCCTATTACGACGAGATGCGCCACATGCTCGCCAGCCAGCGCGCCGCGCCCAACTCGCCGCAATGGTTCAATACCGGCCTCCATTGGGCCTACGGGATCGACGGGCCGAGCCAGGGGCATTATTACGTCGATTACAAGACCGGCAAGCTGACCCGCTCGCAATCGGCCTATGAGCACCCGCAGCCCCATGCCTGCTTCATTCAGTCGATC
>JALWJU010000147.1 GCA_026997055.1 Paracoccaceae bacterium
GCACGAAGGGCGGGCGAAAGGTGGTGGTGCCGATCTCGGGGATCGGTCGGCCCCGCAGCGCCGCCATGGCCGCGAGCCCGGCCATGTTGGCGCTCTTGCCCTGGTCGGCGGCCATGCCGAGCGTGGTGTAGCGCTTCAGGTGCTCGACCGAGGTGAAATTCTCCCGCGCGGCGATTTCGATATCCTTGAGCGTGACATCGTGCTGGAAGTCGATCCACTGCCGCCCGCCGCCGGCGGGGTCGGGGCTGAGCGGGGCCGGGCGGAAGCCGCCCGCCGGTGCCGCCTCGCTCGCCCGGCCGAGCCCCGCCGCCCGGCCCTCTTCCAGCGCCTGTTCGAGGTCGTAGGCGCCGTTGACCGCGCCCGCGGCCCGCATCCCTTCGGGCGCCTTGCCCGGCAGGTAGGCGTCGCGCGCCGCGTCCCACCTGAGCTTGCCCCCGGCATGGCGCCACAGATGCACGAGCGGGGTCAGCCCGCCCGAGACCAGCAGCGCGTCGCAGCGATAGCGGGTGCCGTCATGCTCGAGCGCGCGCAGCCCGCGCCCGCCGATCCCCCCGCGCCCGCGCCCGCCAATCGCCCGCAGCCGCGCGCCGGCCGCCTCGAGCCGCGTCACCCGCGCGCCGGCCACCTCGAGCCGGGCACAGGAGGCTTCGGCCAGGGCGTGATTGCTCAGCACCACGAGTTCGCGCCCGGCCAGCACGCCGTAGCGGCCGAGATATTCTTCCGCCGCCCAAAGCGGCAGGATGCCCGGCAGGTCGTTCTGCGCGAAGGTGATCGGCCGGTCCAGCGCGCCGGTGGCCAGCACCACCCGGCGCGCGCGCATCCGCCACAGGCGCAGCACCCGGCCCGGCCCCGCACCGCGCGACTCGGCCAGGGCCACCAGCCCGTGGTCATAGACGCCAAAGGCGGTGGTGCGCAGCAGCACCCGCCCGCCGGCGGCGCGGATGGCCGCTTCCTCGGCGCCGATCCAGTCGGCGACATCGCGCCCCTCGACCTGCCCGCCCATGGCCCAGAGCCCGCCGCCGGGCTGCGGGTGGTCATCGACCAGCACCACGTCCTGGCCCGCCTCGGCGGCCGCGCGCGCCGCCGCGAGCCCCGCCGCCCCGGCGCCGATCACCAGGAGGTCGCAGCGGTCGTGGCACTGGTCGGCGACATGGCCTTCGGGGGTGTCGCCCCGGAGCCGGCCCATCCCCGCCATGCGCCGGATCAGCGGCTCGTAGAGGCTCCAGCCGGGCCACATGAAGGTCTTGTAATAGAAGCCCGCGCCGAGGAAGCGGTGCAGCAGGTCGAAGCCGCGCCTGAGGTCGAAGCGGGCCGAGGGCCAGGCATTGACCGCGCGCGCCTCCATGCCTTCGACAAGCTCGGTGGTGGCGGCGCCGACATTGGGAAAGGAGGCGCCGTCCAGCTGCAGATCGACCAGCGCGTTGGGCTCTTCGAACCAGGCGCCGCAGAGGCCGCGCGGGCGGTGATACTTGAACGAACGCCCGACCACGCGCACCCCCGCGGC
>JALWJU010000148.1 GCA_026997055.1 Paracoccaceae bacterium
CCGAAGCCCAGTCCGAGCAGCGAAGGGCGCTGGCAATCTACCGCTCGGCGCTCACCGTGCTGCGCACCAGCATCGGCCGGTAACGGAAAACGGGAGGACAAGATGAGCGATTTCCGCACCGCCCTCGCCGCCGCCTCTTCCGGAATGCAGGCCCAGGCCGCCCGCCTGCGCTTCGTCTCCGAGAATATCGCCAATGCCGACACCCCCGGCTACCGACGCAAGATCGTGCCCTTCGAGGCCCTGGTCGAGGGCGGCCGTCCCACCGGAGAGGTCACCCTTGGCCGGGTCATCCTGGACCGAAGCGAACTGACCGCCATCTACGACCCGTCCCACCCGCTGGCGAATCAGCTCGGCTACTACGACGGGTCGAATGTCGATCTGGTCATCGAACTCGCCGACGCGCGCGAGGCGCAACGCAGCTATGAGGCGAACCTCAAGATGTTCGATCAGACGCGGCAAATGTCGCGCGCCCTGCTCGAACTGCTACGCAGATAGGAGTATTCGGAATGGATATCAGATCCTCTCTCGCTGCCCAGCAATATGCGGCAACCCGTCCGGCGACAGCGCCGAAGGCACAGCCGGACGGCCCCGGCGAAGCGCTGGCCAGAGTGGCCGGAGACTTCGCCGAGACCCTGCGCAAGGGCGAGGAAACCGCCATGGCCGCCATGGTCGGAGACGCAGACCCCAATGCCCTGGTACAAGCCCTGGCCCAGACCGAACTGGCGGTGGAGACCGCCGTGACCGTGCGCGACAAGGTGGTCGAAGCCTACCAGGAAATTCTCCGGATGCCGGTGTAACATGGACCAGGTCGTCTTCTTCGATACGCTGCGCGAAGGGCTCTGGGGCGCGGTGAAGCTCTCCGCCCCGATCCTGACCGTCGCCCTCGTTGCCGGCCTGGTCGTGGGCCTGTTTCAGGCGCTGACCTCGATCCAGGAGATGACCCTGACCTTCGTGCCGAAACTGGCGGCGATCCTCGCCGTTTTCTGGGTATCGATGAGTTACATGACCTCGACCCTGGTCAGCTTCTTCCAGGGCACGATCATCCCCCTGATTGCCGGAGGATAGGGAGCGCGAAATGGACAACAGCGGATATGTCACCCTAACCCGCCAGTCCGGCCTGCTGCGAGAAATGCAGGTCGTGGCCAATAATATCGCCAACATGTCCACCACCGGCTTCCGCAGGGAAGGCGTGGTCTTCGCCGAATATGTCAAGGCATTGGAGGCCGCCCCGTCGCTCTCCATGGCTCTGGGCGATGCACGCGTAACCAGCCTGGAGCAAGGCACCCTCACTCAGACCGGTGGTACCTTCGACTTCGCCATCGAGGGGGAGGGCTTTTTCATGCTCGAGGGGCCCGACGGGCCGCTGCTGACAAGGGCCGGGGCCTTCCTGCCCTCGGAGACCGGGGAACTGGTCACCGCCGACGGGATGCGCCTGCTCGATTCCGGCGGTGCGCCGATCTTCGTACCGCCCGACGCCCGGTCGGTCAGCCTTTCGGCGGATGGCACTCTTTCGGCTGACGGCCGCCCGCTGACCGAAATCGGCCTCTTCCTGCCCAGCGACCCCAATGACCTGACCCACCGCGACGGCATACGCTTCGCCGTCCCCGGCGGCACCGAACCGGCCCTCGGTACGGCCTCCCTCCTGCAGGGCTACCTGGAGCATTCGAACGTGAATCCGGTTGCCGAAATCAGCCGCATGATCGAAGTCCAGCGCGCCTATGAAATGGGTCAGCAGTTCCTGTCGAGAGAAGACGAACGCATCCGCAACATGATCCGCAGCATGGGCCAGACATAAACAGGAGACAGACATGCGCGCACTCAGTATCGCGGCAACCGGAATGCTGGCCCAGCAAATGCGGGTCGAAACCATTTCCAATAACCTCGCCAACATGTCCACCACCGGCTATAATGCCCGCCGGGCCGAATTCGCCGATCTGCACTACCAGCAGGCTACCCGTGCCGGCACCGTGAATGCCGCCGACGGTACGATCCTGCCGACCGGAGTACAGCTCGGCCTCGGAGTGCGACCGGCGGCGGTGACCATGATGGTGGCCCAGGGCAGCCTTGCGCAGACTGGCGGGGAGCTGGACCTGGCGATCGAGGGCAAGGGCTACCTCGAGGTCACCCTGCCCTCGGGCACCTCCGCCTATACCCGGGATGGCGGCCTGAAACTCACCGGGGACGGGCTGATCGTCACCTCCGAGGGCTACCCGGTGGTACCCGAGATCACCATCCCCTCCGATGCCCGCTCGATCTCGATCAATGCCCAGGGCGAGGTCTATGCCTATTTCGTCGATCAGGTGGAGCCCGAACTGATCGGCGCCTTCACCCTCGCCGGCTTCACCAATGACAAGGGACTCGAGGCAATCGGCTCCAATATGTTCGTCGAAACCGCTGCCTCCGGCCCGGCACTGGTGGCCGAGCCAGGCCAGGACGGGCTGGGCACCCTGCGCCAGGGATATCTTGAAAACAGTTCGGTCGATGCGGTCCGCGAGATCACAGAGCTGATCGAGGCACAGCGCGGCTACGAACTCAACTCCAAGGTCATCACCGCCGCCGACCAGATGCTCGCGGCCATGACACAGGTGCGCTGATGAGAACACTCTGCCTGTTTTTCCTCCTGTTTCTGGCGCCCCTGCCCGCCCTGGCGCAAACGGTCGTGGCCACCCGCACGATCCGCCCGCAGACCATCCTGACCGCAACCGATATCAAACTGATCGAACAAAGCGTGGCCGGCACCCATACCGCGCTGGACGAAGTGATCGGCATGGAGGCACGCGTCGTACTCTATCCCGGGCGCCCGATCCGGATCGACGACATCGGCCCGCCCGCCCTGGTCGAGCGCAACCAGATCGTTACCCTGATCTACTCCGCCGGTGGGCTGACCATCGCCACCGATGCTCGCTCGCTGGGTCGTGGCGGAGTCGGCGACCGCCTGCGGGTGATGAACCTGTCGTCCCGCAATACCGTCTCCGGCTGGATTCTGGCCGATGGCAGCGTTTCGGTCTCCCCGCCCTCTCTTCCGCTCCAATAAAGGAAATCCCATGCGTGCTCTCAGCATCTTTCTCGTCCTTGCCCTGCTTACCGCGGCCTGTTCTCGGCTTGACCAGGTAGGCCGGGCCCCCGCCCTGTCTCCCATCAACCAGGGAGCGGAATATGAGGCCATGGCCATTGCCGGGGGCCTGCCCGAAGAAAACACCAGCACCCGCCCTTCAGACCGGGCCTCTCTCTGGAGCCGGGATCGCGCCTCGCTTCTGGGGGACCACCGGGCGCAGCAGGCCGGAGACATCCTCACCGTGGTCATCGAGATCAATGACAAGGCCGAGATATCCAATTCATCGAAGCGCGGGCGCAGCGGCTCGGAAACCATGGGGATCAAGTCCTTTTTCGGCGCACCGGACGCGCTCTCCCAATCTGCCGGCATCAGCCTGGACCCGGCCGTTTCCACCAGCTCCACCTCGGCTTCCTCCGGCGATGGCCAGGTGAAGCGCAACGAAAAGCTTACCTTGCGCATCGCCGCAACCGTGGTCGGCGTACTGGATAACGGCGTACTCCAGATTCAGGGCAGTCAGGAGGTGCGGGTGAATTACGAACTGCGCGAATTGCTGGTCACCGGTTTCGTCCGCCCCGAGGACATTTCCCGCCAGAACGAGATCCCCTATGACAAGATAGCCTCGGCGCGCATTTCCTATGGCGGCCGCGGGCAGATCTCCGATGTCCAGCAGCCGCGTTACGGCCAGCAGATTCTCGATATCGTTCTGCCGTTCTGAGGAGGGCCGCGTGGGCAAGATACTTCCCATCCTTCTGGCCCTGATCGGGCTGGGAGCGGGGATCGGGGCCGGCATCGCCCTGCGCCCTGCGCCCCCGGTCGAAGTCACGGCCACAGAAGCGGATTGCGAAACCGATTGCGCCGAGGTCGCAGGCACCGCCGAAGGATCCGAGACATCGGATGAAATACCCGGCAGCGAGTTCATAAAGATGAACAACCAGTTCGTGGTACCGATCGTGAGCGATGACAAGGTCACCGCATTGGTGGTCATGTCCCTCAGCCTCGAACTGGAAACCGGCAGCGCCCAGATTTTCTACCAGCGCGAACCGAAGCTGCGCGATGCCTTCCTTCAAGTCATGTTCGATCACGCAAATTCCGGGGGATTCGACGGCATCTTCACGAAAGGGCGAAAAATGGACAGCCTGCGCATGGCCCTTCTGGAAATGGCCCGCAAGGTCATGGGGGACCCGGTCAGGGATGTCCTGATCACCGATATCCTGCGCCAGGACAGCTGAAGGCCTCAGCCGCAGGCCCCGTGATCTCTTATGGTATATCTGGCAATCGTATTTCTCGGAAGTGTGAGCGGCCCATCTTGTCGCGACCGGCACAGGGCATTCGCGATAGTGGCAAGCCTTCGTACAACGGCCACGATTCTTCTCTTGTGCGTTGCACACAGGCGGTCAACGAAAGCCTTCAGAACCGGATTGTCGTTGCTTGCGACCAAGGCTGCCCGAGCAAGTGCCCTCTGCCGCCGACAGCGCGTTTGCCGCCGCTGTCACGGGCAATGACCGTCACGCCTCACTCCGCTTCCCCGCCCCGATCGGCCGTATTCGACCGCTCGAGACGATGACGAAAGACGGTACCGGCTCGCTTGCAGATATGGACAATCCACGAGCCATGCCTGGCCCTGTCGGCCGTCTCGGCAAGGTCGCTGGCGGGGGCAACATGACAAAGTCAGGATACAGAAGGCGCAGAGCTATCAATCCCACACTCCTCACTGCCGTGCAGGCGCGAAATATCAGGAAGTTTCTGCAGCCGGATGGGACAGACTCCCTTCCATGAGGCAGAAGACCTCCGGGCCTACAGCGCATCAAGCAATTCCCGATGGCGGGCGATGAAGTCCCGACGCACCTCCACCGGCGGGCGCAGCAGCACCGAAAGCCCCTTGATCATCGCCATATCCGGCGTGCCGAAAAAGCGATCGCTCTCCTCCGCGCTGAAGCCTGCGATCTGGGTCGCCTCCAGCCAGGCACTGATGCGATCGGCCTTCTTGATCGCCTTCTTGACCGCCGCAGGCACCTGCGCGGGCAGGCCGAAACGGATATGGATCGCCGCCTGCAAACGCTCGTCCAGCGCTCCATATCCAGGCCCCACCGCGGCCTTGACCGGCGAGATCATGTCTCCGATTACATATTCCGGCGCATCGTGCAGCAGCGCCGCCAGTCGCCATTTCGCCGGAGCGCGCGGATTCAGTCGCCCGTAGAGCGCCTCGACCAGCAGCGAATGCTCGGCCACCGAATAAGGCCAGTCGCCGCGCGTCTGCCCGTTCCAGCGGGCGACGAAGGCCAGCCCGTGGGCGATGTCTTCGATCTCGATATCCACCGGGGTCGGATCCAGCAGGTCGAGCCTGCGCCCGGACAGCATCCTTTGCCATGCGCGTGGTTGCTTCACCCTGTTCCCTTCATTGCGTCTTAACCCAGGCGGTGATAGGCAGCGGTCAGCCAACTTACAAGGAATCTGGACGTGAGCAAAGATTATATCGTCAAGGACATCGACCTGGCCGCCTTCGGTCGCAAGGAACTGGACATTGCCGAGACCGAAATGCCCGGCCTGATGGCGCTGCGTGAAGAATATGGCGACGAAAAGCCGCTCAAGGGCGCACGTATCGCCGGCTCGCTGCACATGACGATCCAGACCGCGGTGCTGATCGAGACCCTGGTGGCGCTGGGCGCCGATGTGCGCTGGGCGTCATGCAACATCTTCTCGACCCAGGATCACGCGGCAGCAGCGATTGCCGCGGCTGGTATCCCGGTCTTCGCGATCAAGGGCGAGACCCTGCCCGAATACTGGGATTACGCCGACCGCATCTTCCAGTTCGAGGAAGGCACCGCCAACATGATCCTCGACGATGGCGGCGACGCGACGCTCTATGTCCTGCTCGGCGCCCGGGTCGAGAACGGCGAGGAAGAGCTCATCGCCACACCAAAATCCGAAGAGGAAGAGGCGCTGTTTGCCCAGATCCGAAAGCGCCTCGAGGAGAGCCCCGGCTGGTTCACCCGCCAGCGTGACGCGATCCGGGGCGTCTCGGAAGAGACCACTACCGGCGTTCACCGCCTGTATCAGCTGATGGAGGCGGGCCAGCTGCCGTTTCCGGCGATCAACGTGAACGATTCGGTCACCAAGTCGAAATTCGACAACAAATATGGCTGCAAGGAGAGCCTTGTGGACGGCATCCGCCGCGCCACCGACACGATGATGGCCGGCAAGGTCGCCGTGGTCTGCGGCTATGGCGATGTGGGCAAGGGCTCGGCCGCAAGCCTGCGCGGCGCAGGCGCGCGGGTGAAGGTGACCGAGATCGACCCGATCTGCGCGCTGCAGGCGGCGATGGACGGCTTCGAGGTGGTGCGGCTCGAAGATGCGGTGAAGGATGCCGACATCTTCATCACCACCACCGGCAACCGCGACGTGATCCGCATCGAACACATGCGCGAGATGAAGGACATGGCGATTGTCGGCAATATCGGCCATTTCGACAACGAAATCCAGGTAGCGGCGCTGAAGAACCACAAATGGACCAATATCAAGGACCAGGTGGACATGATCGAGATGCCCTCGGGCAACCGGATCATCCTGCTGTCCGAGGGTCGCCTGCTCAATCTCGGCAATGCCACCGGCCACCCCTCCTTCGTGATGAGCGCCTCTTTCACCAACCAGGTGCTGGCCCAGATCGAGCTCTGGACCCGGGGCGACCAGTATGAAAACAAGGTCTATATCCTGCCCAAGCATCTGGACGAAAAGGTCGCCCGCCTGCATCTTGACCGGATCGGGGTAAAGCTCTCGAAGCTGAGCCCGGAGCAGGCCGAATATATCGGCGTCAGCGTCGATGGCCCCTACAAACCCGAGCATTATCGCTATTGATATACGGTCCAGGCCCGGGGGGCATGAGCCCCGGCCTGGACCTGACCGCCGGTACGCCTGGTCGCAGGGGGAATTTTGCCGGTCTTTTCCCTTGTTTCATGTCGTGATCTCGTTACCATGCCCGGCAGTGAGCCGTGGCTCGGTAACGGTAACCAGAAGAGGGCTTGAAATGGG